>JAUXDV010000045.1 GCA_030620735.1 Gammaproteobacteria bacterium | reverse complement strand
CAACCAGCCTCACCACTCAGTCCTCGCTACTCACGTCTCACGACTGAGTCAGTCCGGACGCCAGTTCCACATAATCGGGTTCATGCGGCTGCAGCCAGCCGTGTCGAATCAGAAAATCGATGATCACCAGATTGCAGTTGAGTTTGAATTCATCGCTCTCTCTGATCAGGATCGCAATCTCCTCCAGTGACATCAGGTAGAACTCCTCCACTTCACCATCGGTACAGTAGGGCTGAAAATCGGATGATAATTCGAGATCGTAGCAGTAGAGCAGATCCTGCTTGCCGCCGCGTTCACTGCTGAGCTGGTAGCGAATGATGCCCACGGGTTTTGCCTGCATGGCGAGATCAGCGGCAATACCCGCCTCTTCATAACACTCCTTTTTCAGATTTTCTTCAAGAGTCACTCCCCATGGGAGGCCGCCCGCAACGATCTGGTCGAGTTTTCCCGGGAATAGAAAACGATCTTTGGCGCGGCGGCCAACCCACATCTGAATATCGCCGCCGGTGCGCACAAAGCCATTCACATGCTGCCCGAATGAACGCAGACCAAAGAGCACCGCTGCAGCGCGATCGATGAGACACAACGCCTCATCCCTGGGACCATCGGTGAACGCATAAGGCTCGTTCAGGATGGTATTGATCAGGCCTTCCCGGTGCAGTTTAACGACCACCTCCGCCAATGCGTCGGTTCGCTGTTGGAAGTGCTGCAGTTCGGGAATGAGTGTAATCTCACCTTCACCAAAGAGAAAGATAGACTCCTGCTGCAGACGTTCGCCAAACTGTTGAGTTATCCAGCCAACCTGTTTGCCATCGAGCATAAAGGGAGTGTAGAGGTGTGGATCAAAGTTGTTGCAATTCTTCAGGTGACGCAGATAATCCATGTCAGTTCCTCTGTTTTTCCCTCACCCTAACCCTCTCCCCGCAGAGAGAGGGGGCTGTTCGGGAACTTTTTTATGACTTGAGCGATTCGGTGTTGCAGTTGTAAATCATGAACAGTGAATTTTAACACTCTGCCCGATATTTCATGCTGAATATTCACGGTGATGTCCGCAGGTGGCAGCAGCGCTTCACCACGTTCAGGCCACTCGAAAAACAGCAGCCCCTCGCCAAGCAATTCCCGCAGCCCCAGATACTCCAGCTCTTCAGCATCTGCCAGCCGGTAGAGATCAAAATGGTAGAGATTTTGCTGCGGCAGTTCATAGGGTTCGAGAATCGTATAGGTCGGACTCTTCACCGTGCCTGACCAGCCAAAGCCACGCAGGATACCGCGCACCAGAGTAGTCTTTCCCGCCCCGAGTTCACCCTCGAGAAAAATCACGGCGTGCTTAGGCAGCACTCCGGCCAGCAGTGAGCCGAATGCCTCCTGCTGTTGCTGGGAGTGGAGCTTGATCTCGGGAGATGATGGAATAGAAGACACTTGGTTTTAAGTTTTAGGTTCAAGTAAAGCACAGACTTTTTGATCTGTGTTTATCTGTGTGCATCTGTGGTTGAATTTTCTTTGTGTCTGGATTTTATCATTGCAAGAGTTTTCTAATGTAAGGAAACAGATCACTGGCGATCATGCCGCGTTCTCCATCCTGTGCCGCCAGATCACCTGCTGCTGCATGCGCACACACGCCAGTCTCCGCTGCATCTTGTAATTCAAAGTCTTGCGCAATGAGTCCGGCAATGACGCCTGTAAGCACATCTCCGCTTCCCCCCGTTGCCATTCCAGGATTCCCCTGGCTGCAGACAGCCGGGGGGCGGCGCCCCGAAGAGTGAATCACTGTACCGGCGCCTTTCAATACAACCACTCCGCCGTAGCGCTGCTGAAGCCGTTTTGCTGCAGTAAATCGATCATTCTGAATCTCCGCGACCGTCTGATCCAGTAATCTCGCCGCCTCCCCGGGATGTGGAGTCAGCACCCGGTTGAGGTGTTGCTGCGGATGCTGCGCCAACAGGTTAAGCGCATCAGCATCAACAACCAGGGGTTTATTGCTCTGGAGGACGCTCTCAAACAGGGAGCGCCCCCAGGCGCCCCGCCCCAGTCCCGGACCGATGGCGACCACGGAGCATCGCTGCAGCAGCGGTTTCAGTTCAGCAGGATTATCGATGCCATGACACATCAGCTCTGGTCTGGACGCCGTAATCAGGCCTGCGTGCCGGGCATCTGTTGCTATTGAGACCAGACCGGCACCGCTGCGCAGCGCCCCCTCCCCGGCAAGCCTGACAGCGCCGCTGAACCCCGGGGCACCGCCAACCACCAGCACATGGCCGCAATCACCCTTGTGTGAACTGCGAGGCCGCTGCGGCAGCAATTGCCGCTGTCGATTCCAGTCGACTCTTCTGGCGCTGAGGATCTCCGATGCATAGAGGCGCGCTGGAATATCCAGGGCGTGAAACAGGATTTCTCCGCAATAGTCAGCTGCAGCAGCAGTGAACATTCCCTGTTTGAGTGCAATAAAGGTTGTGGTGATGTCAGCCCTGACTGCACTACCCATCACTGTACCAGTATCTGAATTCAGCCCGGAAGGGATGTCGATTGCAAGAACCCGTGCGCGATGTTGATTGATCCCCTGCAGGGCATCGGCCCAACTTCCACTGACATTGCGCTCCAGTCCGGTTCCGAGGATGGCGTCAACGATTACCTCAGTGTCATGTGGAATTTTCCGGAAGGACTCGCAGGGAATTGACAGCGCTTCGCAGCGCCCGGCATTGAGCGCCGCATCGCCCTGGAGTTTGTCATGATCTCCCATTTGTAACAGAGTGACGGCCAGACCGGCAAGGTGCGCGATGCGAGCGACGACATAGCCGTCGCCGCCGTTGTTGCCCGTACCGCAGATCACGACGATGGATTTAGCCTGCGGCCAGTAGCGCGCCAGCATGGCGTAACTGAACGCCCCTGCCCTCTCCATCAAGGTCTCGCCGGCAATGCCAAAATGGTGAATGGCCGTATGGTCCAGCCTGCGCACCTGTGCCGCACGATAAAGCGCATGCGGCAAGGAGTGTGATGGCTGTTGAATCTCTCTTTCTTCGGTCAAGGCTTTCTACTGTTACACTGTTATTCCCGATTTATTGATTATACTCTCACTGGAGACTGTCCGAGAATAGAAGACCTACTGTAGCCACTCTATATCTGCGATGAATAAAAAGATGCATTTGCTCGCTCAGAAGATCAAACAATGGGGCGCAGAGCTGGGATTTCAGCAGCTTGGCATTACCGACACGGATCTTACTGAAGCGGAAAACCACCTGCACCAGTGGCTGCAGCAGGGGTATCATGGCGACATGGAGTATATGGCGCGGCACGGAAGCAAACGCAGCCGTCCTGCTGAACTGATCGCCGGCACAGTGTGCGTCATCTCGGCGCGCATGGATTTTTTGCCGGACATCAACGAGGACCTGTTTGCTGTGGTCGACGACCCGGCGCGGGCTTTCATCTCACGCTATGCGCTGGGGCGTGATTATCATAAAACCCTGCGCAAGCGTCTCGCCACCCTGGCAAAGATGATTGCCCTTGAGATCGGTGATCATGGTTACCGCGTGTTTGTCGACTCTGCTCCAGTGCTGGAGAAACCGCTGGCGCAAAAAGCCGGGCTGGGATGGATCGGCAAGCACAGCAACCTCATCAATCAGCATGCAGGATCCTGGTTTTTCCTCGGAGAGATATACATCGATCTGCCCCTGCCTGTCGACGAACCGGCGCAGGCGCACTGCGGCCGCTGCACCGCCTGCATCGACATATGTCCTACACAGGCGATTGTCGCCCCCTATGTCGTAGACGCCAGGCGCTGCATCTCCTATCTGACAATTGAACTGCAGGGAGCAATTCCTGTTGAATTCAGAACAATGCTGGGAAATCGCATTTATGGTTGCGATGACTGCATGGCCATCTGCCCGTGGAACCGTTTTGCCAGCAACACTGCAGAGAGTGATTTCCTGCCCAGGCATCAACTCGACCGCGCGACTTTGCTGGAGCTGTTTGCGTGGGATGAAGAGGCGTTTCTACGCAACACCGAAGGTTCCGCGATCCGCCGAATCGGCCATGAACGCTGGCTGAGAAACATTGCCGTGGCGCTGGGAAATGGCGCTGCACACCAGGATGTGATCGAGGCATTGCAAGGCCGCCTGCATGACTCTTCCACGCTGCTGCAGGAGCATATCGAATGGGCGTTACGGGAATTGCAGACACAAGTCGTAAGTCCCAGGTTGTAAGTCGTAAGACAGAAGTATGCAGGGCGCAATAACCGCAGGGCATTGCGTAGCAAGGAAGGAAGTCATGCGCTCCGCTGACTACTACTCACGACCATGGACTTACGACTTATAACTTGAGACTTCCCCTGCCCAGAATGTTGTATCATAAAGATCCGGGCAAATAGCAGTTTGCAGACGTATGAGCATGAATCAACCTTCTGATGACCAATCTTCCGGCAGTGATCCGGCCGGGAAGCACTATGCAAAAAGGAGGCCTTCACAACAGGCATCCCAATCCAGGCTATCCCTTGGAGTCATAGCCGGTCTGCTGCTGGTCATTCCCATTGCAATATTTCTTCGCAAGGGCTACATATCCCAACAGGATGCACCTGCAACGGTTGATAAACCGCTCGAAGCGGTGCAGATGATCAAGAGTGTCCCCTCGATCATTGTCGCCAGAAAGATGCTGCCTGACAGTGAAGAGGAAGCGGATATTCTGCATAATGCATTCGGTGACCGCATTGGTTCACTTTTCGAGTATCATCTGCCGGGCGACAGGAAAATCACGATTCCCCGGGCTGGTTTTGAAGAGCTGATTCTGAGTGATTTAAAGGCCGATGAAATACCGGCGGGTCAACTCTATATTCTTGACCGTCTCTACTTTGCGTCAGGTTCGAGCGAACTCAATGACGAGTCACTGGCTCAAATCAAGGCAACTGCTGCAATCCTTCAGGCTTACCCCGTGCTGCGCATTCAGCTTCGCGGGCATACCGATAACAGCGGATCGGAAGAGATCAACCTGGAGCTCTCCAACCAGCGCGCGCACTCTGTCATGATCGCACTCATTAAGCAGGGGGTGCTGCCTATGCGGCTATCGATTCAGGGAATGGGTTCGGAAGAAGCTGTTGCAGATAATGAGAGCGAGGAGGGAAAGATGCGTAATCGCCGCATCGATCTGTCGATCGTTCAATCAGCAGAGTACGGACCCAGCGTCTATTCATATTAGGTAAAATGACCCCATGAACAGCATCAATACCATTCTTGTTACCGGCGGCGCCGGCTATATTGGTTCCCACACCTGCCTGGAATTGCTGAATGCAGATTACCAGGTGGTCGTGGTGGACAATCTGTGCAATAGCATGATCGCCTCGCTGGATCGGGTACAGGAGTTGACGGGAAAGCAGTTGACATTCATCGAGGCTGATTTACGCGACAAGCAGGCGCTGCAGCGGGTTTTCACCGAATACAGCATCGATGCAGTCATTCATTTCGCCGGCCTGAAGGCGGTAGGCGAATCCGTGAGTATTCCAATCGACTATTACCAGAACAATATCGGCGGCACCATCAACCTGCTGGAGGTCATGCATCACTCAGGCGTGAAAAATATCGTATTCAGCTCGTCAGCCACTGTCTATGGTGATCCTGAGAGCCTGCCGATTACAGAGGACTCCCCCCTCTCCGCTACCAACCCCTATGGCAGATCGAAACTCATGGTGGAGGAGATACTGGGAGATGTCTATGCGTCGGACGCCAGCTGGAATGTTGCGTTGCTGCGATATTTCAACCCGGTCGGCGCACACCGGAGCGGTCGCATCGGTGAAGATCCCAGTGATATCCCAAACAATCTCATGCCCTATATCTCACAGGTAGCGGTGGGAAAACTTGAGAAGCTATCTGTGTTTGGCGGTGATTACTCCACCAAAGACGGCACCGGCGTGCGCGACTATATTCATGTGGTGGATCTGGCCCTGGGACATATCAAGGCGCTGCAAAAACTGGCCGCCAATCCCGGCCTGGTGACTTACAATCTGGGAACCGGCCAGGGCTACTCTGTCATCGAAATGGCCAGGGCTTTCGAGCAGGCGTCCGGGCAGCCTGTGCCCTATGAAATCGTTGCACGGCGCCCCGGTGATATCGCCGCCTGTTATGCAGATCCCGGACTTGCGCTGAAGGAGCTGGACTGGAAGGCCGAGCGCGGTCTGCAGGAGATGTGTGAGGATAGCTGGCGCTGGCAGTCAGCTAACCCTGAAGGGTATAAAAAAAGTAGCGAGTAACGAGTGGTGAGTTACTCAGTACTCGTTACTCAGTCCTCTTTCTCATCAATCCAGGCCATCTGAATGGCTTCGAGAATCTTCTCTCCGACATGTTCAGGGTCGTCATCAAAATCAGGCAGCGCCATGATCCAGTTGCGCAGATCGACAAAGTTGATGTTTTCAGGATTAGTATCGGGATAAGTCTCGTCCAGCTCAATCGCGATATCCAGGGTGTCAAGCCAGCTTAGTGACATGTTTATCTCCGGGGAGAATGAATTAGGAGTCGTAAGTCATAAGTCGGAAGTCGGAAGTCATAAGAGCTTGTAGGGCGCTATAACCAGAACTTTCGACTTATGACTTAAGACTTAAGACTTGTAACTTAAGACTTGTGACTTATAACTTTCAGCTTCGCCTTTAATGATTTTCCGAGACCATATTGATGGTGTATTTTGGGATTTCGATCACCAGGTCCTCATCGTCTACAACTGCCTGACAGCTAAGCCGGGATTCCGGCTCCAGACCCCACGCCTTGTCGAGCATATCATCTTCGATCTCGGTGGATTCCTCGAGTGAATCAAACCCCTCGCGCACGATGACGTGACAGGTGGTGCACGCGCAGGACTTCTCACAGGCATGTTCTATCTCGATGCCATGTGCGAGCGCCGCATCGCAGATGGTTGTACCCGCATCGGCTTCGATCACCATGCCCTCCGGACAGTGTTCTTCATTCGGAAGAAAAATCAACTGGGGCATTACTTCTCCGGGGTGTCAAATTCGTGAATATTGTGGCCGGCCATGGCGTCATGGATGCTACTGTTCATACGCCGTTCCACATAGAAATCACAGCTCTGCTCCAGTGATTTGACGCCAGCCTCGATTGCTGCGGCATCATCTCCATAGGCGAGCTGCTGCAACTGCTGCAATGCTGCATCGATCAGTTGACGCTCGTCATCATTCAGCAGCTGAACGCCATCTTTTGCCAATGCGGCTGTTAGCGCTTCGATGACGCGTTCGGCTTCCACCTGTTGTTCGCGCAGTTGACGAAATTTAACATCATCATCGGCATGTTCCATTGATGCGCGCAGCATATCGGCGATCTCCTTGTCTGACAGGCCATAGGAGGGTTTTACTTCAATACTCGCACTGACGTGCTGCGTCTGCTCTTCCGCCTCGACACTGAGCAGGCCGTCGGCATCAACCTGAAAAGTAACCCGGATGCGCGCAGCTCCGGCAACCATTGGTGGAATGCCACGCAATTCAAATCGCGCCAGTGAACGGCAGTCAGCGACCAGGTCGCGTTCGCCCTGGACGACATGCACTGCCATGGCGCTCTGCCCGTCTTTAAAGGTGGTAAACTCCTGGGCGCGTGCGACCGGAATGGTGGTGTTGCGCGGGATGATGGTTTCAACCAGGCCGCCCATGGTCTCAATACCGAGTGACAGCGGCGTCACATCCAGCAGCAGGATCTCCGCATCAGGCTTGTTGCCGGCAAGAATGTCAGCCTGTACTGCAGCACCGATCGCAACAACCCGATCCGGGTCGATATCGACCAGCGGTTCACGGCCAAAAAATTCGCTCACCAGTTCACGCACACGTGGAACACGCGTCGAACCGCCGACCATCACCACATCCTCGATCTCTTCTGCCGTGATTCCTGCATCACGCAGCGCCCGGCGGCAGGCAATAATGGTTTTACGGATCAAGGGGTCGACAAGCTGGTTGAAGGTGTGACGATCGAGTTCACCCTGCCAGCCGACGCTGCTTACATCGATGCCGGCGCGTTCATGCTGCGTGAGTGACTCTTTAACAGAGCGTGCAACCTGCATCAATTGACGCTGCAGGCCGGCGTCCATTTCTGAAATATCAGCCTGTGCAATGATCCACTCGGCAATAAGGTGGTCAAAATCATCGCCGCCAAGTGCTGAATCACCGCCTGTCGCCATCACTTCAAAGACGCCTTTATTGAGACGCAGAATAGAGATGTCGAAGGTTCCGCCGCCAAGGTCATAGATAGCGTGGATACCGTCGGCGCTCTTGTCAAGTCCATAGGCAATAGCTGCCGCAGTCGGTTCGTTGAGCAGTCGGAAGACATTCAGGCCGGCAAGTCCGGCGGCGTCCTTGGTGGCCTGCCGCTGGGCATCGTCAAAATAGGCGGGTACAGTCACCACCACCCCGCTCAATGCTCCCCCAAGTGCCTCCTCGGCCCGTTGCTGCAGCACTTTGAGGATCTCTGCCGAGACCTCGACCGGAGTCACATTGCCGCGGCGGGTTTGTATGCGGGGGACAGCAGAGTCGGTTGCGGCGAACCTGTAGGGAAGTTCATCGCCCAGAAGACGCAGATCTTCGACACCACGTCCCATCAGTCGTTTGATGGAACTCATGGTATTCAGAGGATCAGCAATTTGCTGCTGCTGCGCCTCTTCACCCACGATGATGCCGAACTCCGTGTATGCGACGACGGATGGCAGCAGATGCTCTTGCTGTTTGTCGGCGAGTGTTTGCGCTTGCCCGCTGCGCACAGCCGCCACCAGTGAATTTGTGGTTCCCAGATCGATGCCGGCGGCAAGCCGGTGTTGATGTGGCGCCTCGGTCTGCCCTGGCTCGGCGATTTGCAACAAAGCCATTAGAGCATCTCCTCTTCCAGCCTGGCTTCGACTATTTCAGCCTCTGTATGAAGTTTTTTCAGGAATTGCATTTTTCTTACTTTTTCTCGCGCCACTTGCAGCTGTTTTTCATCCGGCATCTCAAAATCAATCGCCATGCTGCTGATGAGCCTGTTAAACATGGTGCTGACACGATCCATAAACAGGGAAGCAGCAGCCATGGAGTCTGCCTGCCGGGAAATTTCAGAGAGCTCTTCACGCAGTTCCAGCTGCTCCATCAAAAAGCCTGTGTCTGTGGTGGTCTCAGTATCAGGATCAAAATCCACGCCGTGCAGGCGCAGCAGATATTGTGCGCGCCGCAGAGGGTCTTTGAGCGTTTCGAAGGCTTCGTTGATATACACAGACCCCTGCATGGCAAGACGCTGCTCATGTTCCGTTGCGTTGATATATCGATCAGGATGAACAACACGTTGTAGATCGCGATAACGCTGCCGAATTTTCTGAATATCAATGACATATCCGACAGGCATGCCAAACAATTCGAAGTAATTTTTCGACAGATCAAGCATGGATAGAATGACAACCTCCCCCTTTATCAAAGGGGGATTGAGGGGGATTTGGGGTTATATAGTAAAACTCTCACCGCAGCCGCACTCGTTTTTGGCATTGGGATTGTTGAATTTAAAGCCTTCGTTGAGGCCTTCCTTGCCAAAATCAAGTTCGGTGCCGTCGAGATAGATGAGACTTTTTTTATCAATGATCACCTTGACGCCATGATCTTCAAAAATCGTATCATCCTCGCCGGTCTCATCCACGAATTCGATGATATAGGCCATTCCTGAACAACCGGATGTCTTTACACCAAGCCGCACGCCCAACCCCTTGCCTCGATTGGCAATGAAACTGGAGACGCGGTCTGCCGCGGCTTGTGTCAGGGTAACGGCCACTTATCAGCCTTCCTGTTTGGATTGATAGTCGGTAATCGCTGCACGGATTGCATCTTCTGCGAGCACAGAACAGTGTACTTTCACAGGGGGTAATGCCAGCTCTTCGGCGATATCGGTATTCTTGATCTCCTGCGCCTCATCCAGGGTCTTGCCCTTGACCCACTCGGTGAGCAGACTGCTGGAAGCGATCGCGGAACCGCAGCCATAGGTTTTGAATTTGGCGTCTTCAATAACGCCGTCATCGCTGACCTGGATCTGCAGACGCATCACGTC
>JAUXDV010000302.1 GCA_030620735.1 Gammaproteobacteria bacterium | reverse complement strand
TGCCGCTATACCCATCACAGCTCCATCGCTCCCACGGGCACCATCAGTCTCTCGCTGGGCAATAATGCAAGCAACGGCATCGAACCATCGTTTGCGCACAGCTACAGCCGCAACATCATTCGCGAAGGTAGAAAATGCAAACAGAAGGTCGATGTGCTCTCTTGTGAACTGCTGGCCTACCGCGCACTCATCGATGCTGATGCAGACCCTTCCGCCAGCGCTGGCAAGCAGCAGCTGCCTGATTATTTCATTACTGCCGATGATGTCACGCCCACGCAGCATGTCGATGTGCAGGCAGCTGCGCAGAAGTGGATCGACTCCTCGATCTCCAAGACTGCCAACGTCCCCTCGGACTATCCATTCGAGACATTCCAGGATATCTATATGTACGCCTACGAGAAGGGGCTCAAGGGGTGCACAACCTTCCGCTTCAACCCGCAAGCTTTCCAGGGAGTGCTGGTCAAGGAGCAGGATCTTGCCAACACCAGCTATCGCTTCACCCTGGAGGACGGTGAAACCGTCGAGCTCAAAGGTAACGAGGAGGTCGACTACGACGGCGAAATCCACACCGCAGCCAATCTCCATGACGCCCTCAAGGAAGGCTACTATGGCCGCCTATAAAGAAGTTTGCAGTCTTCAGTTGGCAGTATGCAGTTGGCAAAGCATGCAATCCTTGTACTGCTGACTGCTGACTGCAAACTGAAGACTGCAAACTGCCAACTGCCAACTGCAACACGAACAAGAGGATAACCAGATGCCAATTAAAATCGAACAAAAAATCGTCGCCTGTGAAGCAGCAGCAGAAGAGCCGCAAGCCTCAGGTAGTCAAACCGATGATGCTGAGTCAGCACCGGCCGGAACCGGCACCGAACCCCACGAGAAAGCAGAGATCGTGCGCATGCACGAAAAACTCAAGCGTCCCGAGATGCTGCTTGGCAGCACCTACAAGATCAAGACCCCCCTGTCGGACCATGCACTCTACGTCACCATCAACGATATTGTCCTCAATCCGGGTACGCCGCATGAGAAACGGCGCCCTTTCGAAGTCTTCATCAACTCCAAAAACATGGACCACTTCCAGTGGATACTGGCGCTGACACGCATTATGTCAGCAGTATTTCGCAAGGGCGGTGATGTCACCTTCCTGGTCGAAGAGATGCACAGTGTATTCGACCCCAAAGGCGGCTATTTCAAGAAGGGTGGCAAGTTTATGCCATCGCTGGTCGCAGAGATTGGAGACGCCATTGAATCACATCTGAAAATGATCGGTATGCTCGGTGAGCCACATCTCGATAAAGAGCAGAAGAAGCTGATCGAGCAGAAAAAAGCCGAGTATGAGGCGACCCAACGGCACTCAACCGCGAAGGAGGAGGGGGAAGCAAGTGATTTTCCAGCTGGCGCAACTCTGTGTGACAAGTGTCATACCAAGGCGGTAGTCATGATGGATGGGTGTATGACATGCCTGAGTTGCGGGGAGAGTAAGTGCGGATAGGAGTAGGGCGTATTTTGCCATTTCCGGCTGTAAAATAGCCGTGGGAAATTCGACCTGAATGAGGTTGCTGCAGCCGTTCGCACATACTTATAAATTATCTCAGATTGCTGATTCGATGAATGACTGTTATTGCTCCTTATGTGTGGCTATACATAATGCTTCACTGCGGGTATTGAAAATGTTTGTTTGTTGACCCGGGTTGACCAAAATATTTGTGCTGCATTTCTTGTGAGACGTTCCCTATTATTCAACTGGAAACGATGTCATTCAGAAAAATAGGAAATAAAAATGTTGGAATAAGAATGAATCTCAGTCATATTTACAACCATGTGCAGGCTATCTAAACAACTGCTGTCCGTGATGCTCATGTTGCTATTGGGACTATCCCCGCTGCAAAGTGCGATTGCCGGTGCGACTTCCCCCGACCGGGGAGAGCCTGCGGCTCAGACGGCATGCATGCATGACGGTGGCGTGATGATGGCCAGCGATCAATCAACCCATGATTGTGATCAATGTAACAGTGACACAGGCTGCAGCAATCACACCTGTTCATCCAGGGAGTCGCTGTAGGCGGCGCCTTCGCTACCCTGGGAATGGGGGCCAGCACAGGCGCCCTTGCTGCTGTTTCAAAACAGCGCCAGCCGCAGATCCTCAGCGGCAAAACTTTCAATCTCACCATTGACGAACAGCGCGTTAATTTTACCGGCCCCCCACGCACCGCCACCACAGTAAACGGTTCATTGCCGGCGCCCCTGCTGCGCTGGAAAGAGGGTGACACCATCACCCTGCACGTGACCAACAAGCTGGCCGAGAGCACCTCCATCCACTGGCATGGCCTCATCCTGCCGCGCAAGCACACGGTGACCGTTCAGCCGGGTTCGCGCATCAGCTACCGTGTCAACGCCGACGCCCGTGGCGGCTGGGCTTATGCTGTATCACATGCTCGGTATGTTCCGCACCGTTAATGTCAGTTGAGAAGAGTAATCATGATGAAAAAGATAATCCTTGCAGTGATGGTTGCCGGTCTCTCG
>JAUXDV010000095.1 GCA_030620735.1 Gammaproteobacteria bacterium | reverse complement strand
TCCTATCCATCAACAAACATGCGCATTATGAGAAAAGATGCAAAAGAGCAGAAAAAAGCTGGTGGAAATCATCTTTTCGGCAAAAGAATTTTACAAACCAGTAACTTATAAAGATATTCTAGAATTATTGTACTACACTACTCATAAAGCTTTAGAGCTTGCCTTTCGATCATCATCAAGCGAGGAAAGACGATGGAAAAGCTAAATGAGATAAAATTTTCAGAGATAAAGCCAGAAGAGATATTTAATAGATATATCGAATTAAGCAAAAAGAAATGGAAAAGAGGTGGCGAATCTCGTGCGGAAGTTATCGGGCCGTATATCATTGCACTGGCAGTTCTTACTCCCCTCTTGTTCCTGTTTTTCGGATTCTAGAGAGACTACGCGGCAGACCGTTGAGACCGGAGGTGTGATCGATTCGTCATCAGAAGCACTCTTTTTTGTTTCCACCACCCTCGGTTGAAAAGCACTCATAGCTATCTTCGAGCCAGGTCTGCACTCCCACGCGTGAGCATGGGAGCGAGGAAAAGACCCCCTCAAGTCCCCTTCGATGAAGGGAACTGTTTACATGCTGCACAGGATTATTGAGCAGTTACTCATGATGATCCGGATCAACCCTGCCATGAAACCCTACCTCTCCCTAATTATCATCTGCAGCGTCATATTTTCATTGTCAGGCTGCGCCACCACTGTGCAAACACAAAGGCTTGAGTCGATGTCAGATGAGTCTATTTGTGAATTGCTGGGACCGGAGTGGCGCAGCAGCCCTGAAGAAGAGGGGCTATTGAGAAGAGAGTTGGAGCGTCGTGGCGTGATCTGTGATCACGGCCGCATCATTGCATACAAACGCCACCGCTATCAGCCTGCACCCACCAGCAGAAGCACACAGAGGCTGGCGCGAACATCAGTACAAAAAAGAGAACAGGGCCTGAACGCCATCCGCCTGAAAAAAGTCAGCGGCGTTTACAAGATACCAGTGCAGTTGAATGATGCCGTCATCGTAAGTCTGATCCTTGACAGCGGTGCAGCCGACTTGATGCTGACTCCAAAAGTAGCCAATATTTTATTACGCAGCGGCACTTTAACTGAAGATGATTTCCTGCCCGGACAAGTCTACCGCCTCGCTGACGGGTCAAGAAAAAAGCATATGCGGGCCAGGTTGCGATCGGTTACTCTTGGAAAGCGCACCTTCAGAAATATCACATTCAGCATTTCCGATTCAGATGACTCACCCATGCTGCTTGGTCAGAGCCTGCTGGAGAGGCTGGGGAAATATACGATTGATTATCGAAATGGCGTGCTGTTATTTGAGTGAAATCCCCCTCAATCCCCCTTTAAAAAATGGGGGAGCTGAAAATGGATGCGGGTTATGTCAGCATCAGGCGACGCGGCGCTACCATGCCGTTTTCGTCGATGATACCGGCGCCGAGGAATCGATCTTCGTGGTCGTAAATACGCACCCAGCCGGAAGCCGGGATAGATGATGCGGTAACGGCCTGTCCCTGTTTGAGATAGTGTGATGCATCGGCGCCAAGTTTTACTGCGGGCCACTGCACCAGTCCGCTGTCGATTGGCAATAGCAGTTGATCGAGCGCCTGCAGCTCTCCCTCATGCCCGAGACTCTGCAGCTGCTCCAGCGATACCATCGCGGAGTCGTCATAGGGTCCGACAAGCGTGCGTCTGAGGGCAGCCACATGGCCGCCGCAACCAAGCTGTTCACCGATATCTTCAGCCAGCGTACGCACATAGGTGCCTTTGGAGCAGTGGATATCCAGCTCCAGCAGGTCATCGTGCAGGGAGATAAGATCGATTGAGAAGATAGTGATGTGACGGGTTTTGCGCTCAACCACCTTGCCTTCACGCGCCAGCTTATAGAGGCGTTCACCCTTGTGCTTGACGGCTGAGTACATTGGAGGAAGCTGCTCGATTTCACCGATAAACTGCTGCAGCACAGCGGTGACGCTCTGCGGCGTGACGCCTTCGACGGCACGCGTTTCGATGATGTCACCCTCTGCATCCGCGGTAGTTGTTTTCTCACCCAGTTTGACTGTTGTCAAATAGCGCTTGTCGGCATCGAGCAGAAATGCCGACGCCTTGGTAGCCGCACCCAGACAGATGGGCAGCAGTCCCGTTGCAAGTGGATCCAGACTCCCCGTATGGCCGGCCTTATCCGCCTTATAGAGACGTTTTACCCGCTGCAGCGCGCCATTGGAGGTTAAGTTGAGGGGTTTGTCCAGTAATAGAATACCGCTGATATTGCGGCCCTTGCGGCGTCGCGCCATAATAGTCTACTCGCTATCTTTGTGCGCATCTTCCGCAACCGCTTTTTCAATCAGCGCTTGCAGATTATTGCCGTAGTCAATACTGGTATCGATGACAAATTTAAGCTCGGGAATGGTACGCAGGGTGCTGCTTTTACCCAGTTCATGGCGCAGATGACCTGCAGCCTGCTGCAAAATCTCACGGTTCTGTTCGGCATCGCCATCAAGAACCGTGAAAAAGATTTTTGCATAGGAGAGATCCCGCGTTACCCTGGCCTCGTGGATCGTGATCATGGCGAGGCGCGGATCCTTGAGTTTAGGGATGAGTTCAGAGAGGTCTCGCTGCATAGCGACACCAATTCGCTCAGAACGGCTGAATTCAACTGGCATCAGAGCTCTCTTGCAACCTCGGTACGTTCAAAGACTTCGATCTGGTCGCCCTCTTCGATGTCGTTATAGCTCTTGACGCCGATACCGCACTCGGTGCCTGACCTGACTTCAGCAACGTCATCCTTGAAACGCCGCAGCGACTCCAGCTCACCTTCAAAAATCACGATATTATCCCGCAGAACACGAATCGGATTATTGCGCTTTACCACACCTTCGAGAACCATGCAGCCTGCAATGGCACCGATCCGGGAGGAGCGGAATACATCACGCACCTCGGCAAGACCAACGATCTCTTCACGAATCTCAGGTGACAACAATCCGGAAGCAGCCTTTCTGACGTCGTCGATGACTTCGTAGATAATGCTGTAGTAACGCAGTTCAAGTCCGCGCTCTTCGAGAATGCGGCGTGATGCGGCATCCGCGCGCACATTAAAACCGATCACGATTGCATTTGTGCTGGCAGCCAGGTTGGCATCGGATTCATTGATCCCGCCAACACCCGATGCAACCACCCTGATCTTGACTTCGTCTGTCGAGATGTTTTCGAGAGACTCCTTGATTGCCTCGACACTGCCATGGACATCGGCTTTGACCACCAGGTTGACGTTGACAACTTCGTCTTTCCCCATCTGCTCGAAAAGCTCATTGAGCTTGGCCGCCTTCTGCTCTGCCAGGCGGCTGTCACGCAATTTGGCGCGCCTTACCTCGGCCAGTTCACGGGCCGTTTTTTCATCTGCCGTTACGATCGCATCATCACCAGCATTGGGTGCGCTGGAGAGACCCTGAACAGCAACTGGAATCGATGGTCCCGCTGTCTCTACCTCCAGACCGTTTTCATCATACATGGCGCGTACACGTCCAAACTCCGTGCCGCAAACAAGCGTATCACCCTTGTTCAAAGTGCCGGATTGAACCAGTACAGTTGCCACTGGCCCCCTGCCCTTGTCAAGGGTCGCTTCTACGATGACACCACGTGCTGGACCATCAGTGACTGATGACAACTCCAGTAATTCCGCCTGCAGCAATATTGCATCGAGCAGATCATCGATGCCTTCACCACTATGTGCAGAGACCTTGACAAACTGAACCTCGCCGCCCCAATCCTCCGGCACGACCTCTTCGGCAACCATCTCCTGCATGACGCGGTCCGGCTGCGCCTCGGGTTTATCCATCTTGTTGACAGCAACGATCAGCGGGACTTCAGCAGAGCGTGCATGCTGAATCGCCTCTTTTGTTTGCGGCATAACGCCATCGTCAGCAGCAACAACAATGATGACAATATCTGTAGCCTGGGCGCCTCGAGCACGCATGGCGGAGAACGCCGCATGTCCCGGCGTGTCCAGAAAAGTGATCATGCCATGACCGGTCTCAACATGATATGCACCGATATGCTGGGTAATACCGCCAGCCTCGCCTGCAGTCACGCTGCTTTTGCGAATGTAATCCAGCAGTGAGGTTTTACCATGATCGACATGCCCCATGATGGTGACAATCGGCGCCCGCAACGTCTCTTCACCGTCTTCAAGTGCTGTCATGAGTTTTTCCAGCAGCAACGCTTCAGCGTCAGCAGACTTGCCAAAAACAGCCTTGTGACCCATCTCTTCGACCACCAGCAGGGCTGTATCCTGATCCAGAGTTTCATTGATAGTGACCATCATTCCCATCTGCATCAGGGTTTTGATGACATCAACCCCCTTGACTGACATGCGCTGTGCAAGATCACCAACAGAGATGGTTTCCGGAACTTCGACATCCCTGATCACAGGAGCAGTTGGTTTCTGAAAACCATGTTCCGTCTCTGGAATATCAATGCGTGCAGCACGGCCCTTCGTGCGTCTCTTTTTACCGCGTCCACGTCTGTCGCTGGCAACATGCAGCTGCTTGCGACCTGCTTCTGCAGCAGGTTTATGACGGCGCCTTCCAGGAGCGGCGGGCTTCTGCTCCGATTTCTTTTGTGCCTCCTGGCGGGCAATTTTTGCGGTGGCGACTTTTTTCTTATCATCCTTGAGCTGCTCTTCGCGACGCACCTGCTCTTCGCGCTCGCGCTTGGCCTCATCTTCAAGCTGCTGCTTTTTCTGTTCCTTTTTCTGCTCCTTTTCCTGTTTCAGGCCAACCTCTTTATCTCTGCGGTCAGCTTCAGCTTGACGACGTGCGTCATTCTCACTCTGCAGCGCCGCACGCTGCTGCGCCTGTTCATCCAGCGCCTTTTTAGCTGCATCAGCCTCCTGATGCAACTGCTCACTGCTTTTCGATTCCATCTCTTTATGAAATGTGCGTTTACGCCGTACTTCGACGTTGACATTTCTTCCCACCTCACGACCGCGGCTGCTCGCAGTGCGCGCCGTTGTGGCAGGCTGCGTCAGCGTACTGCTGCTTCTTCGCTTGAGGGTGATTTTTCCTTTCGCCCCGCCCGCATCCTTGCTCAATTTTTTACCATGGCTCTTGCGCAAATTGACAAGCAGGTCACGTTTCTCAGTATCAGAGATTTCATCGTCTGCACTGCTTTTATTGATGCCGGCTTCGCCAAGTTGCTTCAGCAGACGATCAACAGTGATGCCTACATCTTTTGCCAGTTGGCTTACAGTTACTTTACTCATTACCAAATACCCCTCAGGATTCCGCTTCCGCAAACCAGGGAGCGCGAGCCGTCATTATCAGTTCACCCGCCCGTTTCTCATCGAGTCCATCAATCTCCAGCAGTTCATCAGTTGATTGATCTGCCAGATCTTCAATGCTCTTGATGCCGATACTTTCAAGTTGAGTCGCCAGATCCGCGTCGATCTCAACCATATTGCGAAGATCGCCCGATGGGAAATCCTGCGCCTCTTCAGAAGCAATTGCCTGGGTCAACATTGCATCACCGGCCCGCTCCCGCAGCTCATTGACGATATCCTCGTCAAACTCCTCGATTGCGTTCATCTCTTCAATCGGGACATAGGCAATCTCTTCAAGCGTGCTGAATCCCTCCTGAACCAGAATATTGGCGACCTCTTCGTCAACCTCCAGGCTATCCATAAAGCGTTTCACATATTTATGCGCTTCGTTTTCCGCTTTCTCAGCAGATTGGTTCTCATCCATGACATTCAGCTCCCAGTCAGTCAACTGACTCGCCAGACGTACATTCTGGCCACCCCGGCCAATTGCCTGGGAGAGGTTATCTTCATGCACTGCTACGTCCATACTGTGCGCCTCCTCATCAACGACAATGGAGAGCACTTCAGCAGGAGCCATGGCATTGATCACATATTGCGCGGGATTGTCGTTCCACAAGATGATATCGACACGCTCTCCCGCCAGTTCGTTGGAGACTGCCTGAACACGCGAACCACGCATGCCAACACAGGCGCCCACCGGATCAATACGCGGATCCTGTGCCCTGACCGCGATTTTTGCACGTGAACCCGGGTCGCGTGCAGCACCCAGCAGCTCAATCAGATCCTCGCCAATTTCCGGCACTTCGAGTCGAAACAGTTCGATGAGAAATTCCGGGCGTGAACGTGTTACCTGCAGTTGCGGGCCGCGATGATCTTCATCCAAAATATCAAACAGGAGGCCGCGCAGACGATCGCCAACGCGCACAGATTCCCGGCCAATCAGTTCATTTTTAGGGATTTCCGCCTCTGCATTACTGCCGAGATCCAGGATTACCGACCCCCTGCTGAGTCGCTTGACCACTCCGGAAATTAATTCACCAACGCGATCACTGTATGCTTCGACAACCTTAGCCCGCTCTGCTTCACGAACTTTCTGTACGATTACCTGCTTGGCGGTCTGGGCTGCAATGCGGCCGAATTCGACTGAATCAATCTCATCTTCGATGTAGCCGCCATCCTGAAAATCGAGATCAGGCTCCATCAAACGGGCAGCCTCCAGCGTCACCTCGCGTGATGGATGTTCAACTTTGGCTGTTTCACCACTCTCTTCATCCACGACTACGCTCTCATCAATCGCCTTCCATTGACGGTAAGTCGTGTAACTCCCATCTTCACGATCGATATCGACGCGTACGGCAATGTCACCTCTGCTCTTTTTCCGGGTCGCCGTTGCAAGCGCTATCTCTATCGCTTCAAAAATAATCTCACGGTCCATATCTTTTTCATTGGAGACCGCATCAACGACCATTAGTATCTCTTTATTCATGGCGCCTGTTCCTGCTTAAAACTGAGGCACAATACGTGCCGAATCTATATCAGAGAAAGGGAGATTCACCAGCTCCCCTTCCACCTCAAGCTGAATCTCTTCCCCGTCTGTCCCCAGCAGCCTGCCTTTGAATTTGCGTCTGCCGTGGTGAGAACCCGTCGTCCGCAGTGCCACTTTTTGACCTGCAAAACGTTCAAAATGTTCAATAAAAAAGAGTGGACGATCCAACCCCGGCGAAGAGACCTCAAGGTCATAGTTGCCCGAGATCGGATCTTCCACGTCCAGTACTGCACTCATCTGCCGGCTTACTGATGCGCAATCATCCAGCATGATGCCCTGCGGACTGTCAATATAGATACGCAGCATCTTTCCATGCTTTCCTGCACTGACCAGCTGCACGCCAACCATTTCAAATCCCATGGGTTCAATCGTGGAACGTGTCAGTTCAATCAGATGTTCAGGCGCCTGCTGCATATCAACTATCGTTTCCAAATCACACCAACAAAAATGAGCCCCTCAAGGCCCATTCCGCAGATAATAAAAAACCCCGGTATACGGGGTTTCTTATTATTCTAAAATTGGTAGCGGGGGCAGGATTTGAACCTACGACCTTCGGGTTATGAGCCCGAC
>JAUXDV010000299.1 GCA_030620735.1 Gammaproteobacteria bacterium | reverse complement strand
GCCTCCAGCGCAGCCATGTCATCAATGCCCTGTGCCTGAAGCGTAATCACACTCTCTTTACCTGCGGCCAGCATCATCACCCCCATGATGCTTTTTCCATTGACGCGTTGCCCGTTTTTCTCGATATGAATCTCACTTTGATAGCCGCTGGCTGTCGCCACAAGTTTGGCGGCGGCTCGTGCATGCAGGCCGAGTTTATTGATGATGGTGACCCGTTTTTCAATCATGGCGTATCTCTGACTCGATGATGCTTTTTCTTCCGCCAGTGACGGCGGCATCTGCAACAGCGTGGTGGGATTGACCGCAGTAATTGACAGCACGCAGCAGCATCGGCAGATTGAGGCCATAGACGAGACTGCTGTTGAAAGCGATGGAGTGAAGCTGCTCGGCGATGTTTCCCGGTGTTGAACCTTTGCAATCGCTGAGAATAACGACTCCATCGTGCTGATCCAGTTGTTTGAGCAGCAGCAGGCCTTCGTCAACGATGATCTCCTGCTCGGCAGAAGGCGAAATATCCAGGATTCTTAAAAAATCCGGTGATGCGCCGAGAATGTGCGATGCCACCTGCAGCAATGCATTGCCCAGGGGGGCGTGTGTCACCACAAGAAGAGCGCTGCTGCTCATCGATTACTCCCCCAGCTCACGATGCTGGATCACGGGGTTATAACCCAGCCGTTTCAGCTGATCGCCAATCACTTCAACAAGATAGACCGAGCGGTGCTGGCCGCCGGTGCAGCCGATAGCAATCGTCAAATAGGCGCGTCCCTCCTCCTGAAAGCTCGGTATCCAGGAGTGCAGTAGATCGGTGATTTTGTGCTGCAGCTCCCTGGCGTGGTTGTTTGATGAGAGAAATCGCTGCACCGCAGGGTCTTTGCCCGTCAGCGTGCGCAGCTCGGTGTTCCAGTAGGGGTTTGGCAGAAAGCGGGCGTCAAATACAAGAGCGGCATCCTGCGGAAGACCATACTTGAAACCGAATGATTGCAGATGGATCTGCATCTCGGCGGAGTCATTGGCAATTTTCAGGCGAATCATGCGTCTGAGCTCATGCAAGTTCAGGCGGGTTGTATCAAGCAGGATGTCTGCAGCTTCACGCACCGGTTGAAGTCTGGTGTGCTCCTCGATGATCGCCTCCCTGAGTGAGTGATTCCCTTTTGTCAGAGGGTGGCGACGGCGAGTTTCGCTGAAGCGTTGCAGCAACACACGCTGATCTGCTTCCAGGAAGAGGATTGTGCACGATATCCCGTTTGCCCGCAGCTCTTCAATCTTTTCCGGAAGCGTGCGCAGATTTTCAGAAGTGGTGCGGGCATCAATTCCGATGGCAACATCCTGCTGATAGATCTCGCTGTTCTCCAGCAGTTCCGTGACCACTGTTTGCAGCATCGGTATTGGCAGATTGTCGATGCAGTAGAGACCAGCATCTTCAAGTGCATGCAATGCGACAGTTTTTCCCGACCCTGAAAGTCCGGATACGATGATGAGTTTCATCTCTAAGCCCGAGTCATTAGTGAGAGTCTTTCTGGCTGCGGTGAACGCAATCTACGCGTGATCCTATGCATATTCTTTTAGGATCCGTGAAGTATATGCCAAGCGCCAGGCAACAACAATTTGAATGATCAATGCGTGTATATACTGACCTTGCTGCGTCTGGCGAGATGGTGCAGATAGACCAGGGATAACAGTAGCAGTGCTGCTCCGCCCGTGTGTGCAATTGCGATTGGCAAGGGGAGCAGTAACAGGATATTGGCGACTCCCAACTGCATCTGCAGTATCAGGATAAAAACCAGCCATAGACCGGCGCTTCGATAGACGGCCGCATTTTTTCGTGTCGCCATCAAAGAGAGAAAAAGAATATAAACGGTGGTTATTACAGCGCCATACCTGTGTGACAGATGTACGCTGATACTCTGCGAATTGCTCAATTGGCTGCTCTGATAGTTGCTGTTTCCCTGACTGAGGAGTTGATAGATTCCGGAAAAATCAAATGCATGCAACCACTGCTGCTGACAGGTTGGCACATCAGGGCATGCCAGGGATGCATAGTTGCTGCTGGTGAATCCGCCAAGCAGGATTTGCACACAAACCAGGATAAAAGCAATGATGGTCCAGGGCCGGAGATTGATCTTGGGAAGGCGTTCGCTATAGATGGCGCCTGTTGAAGCGGCGTTCAGGTATACCGACCATAACAGTGACAGGATCAACACCGCAGTCAACAGGTGAAGTGTGACAACAACCGGATGGAGCAACATGCTGATGGTGAGATAACCCAGCCATCCCTGGAACAGCGTCAGCAACAGAGCCAGGCGTAGTTGCGAGGAGTATCGGGGGCCACTTTTCATGCGCTCCGCAATGATGACAAGAGACACCATCATCAGGCTGAACACGACTGCCAGATAGCGGTGAATCATCGCACTCCACGCCTGGACATCGGTGTCAGTCGGAAATAGCTGGCCATCGCAGCGTGGAAAGTCCGGGCAGGCAAGGCCTGCATCGCTCAGTCGCAGATAGGATCCCAGCAGGATTAATACAAATGCCAGTAGTGAGGCAGTGAAGAGCAGACGTGTAAACCA
>JAUXDV010000173.1 GCA_030620735.1 Gammaproteobacteria bacterium | reverse complement strand
GTCGCAACCCCCTCTGCATCAAAAGCCGCACTGGACAATCCCTGCATGACGAAGGGATTCTCTTCGATGTTGACCCATTCGGGAAATATCGGTGTATCCAGCGCATCCAGCAAAAAGGTGGCACGGCGATAGAGCGCCGATCCACTGATGGCATGGATGAGGCTGCTGAGCAGCCCGGCGGCAATCTCGGCGCGAAACAGCACCGGTGCCTGGCGGGTCTTCAACTTGCGTCCATTGAGGCGCGCAATGGCGCGTTGCGCAGCACGTTCGCCAATACCCGCCGCTGCATCCAGCGCTGTTGCAGAGCGTGCGGTGCTATACCAGTAGTCTCTCTGCATGGATTCATCCTGCTGCGCGATGACACTGCAACTGAGCGAATGACGGCTGCTCGGATAGCCATGCACAAACCCATGCGTATTGCCGTAAACCCCGACAGCCTGGCCGGTATTGAGCGTTGCTCCTTCGGAATTTGTGATGCGAGGATCATAATCACGCGCCGCAGTCTCGCATTCCAACGCAATCCCAAGCGCCTCTTCAATATCGATATCCCAAGGATGATAGAGTTCCAGGTCAGGGAACTCGGTCGCCATCAATTCGGCGTCAGCGAGCCCGGAAAACGGATCCTCTGCGGTGTATTTTGCAATTGAACAGGCTGCGCTCACGGCTTCATGAATCGCCGCAGCGGACAACTCGGCAGTCGAAGCAGATCCCTTGTGCCGCCCCATATAGACGCTGATGCTGAGGCTGTTGTCGCGTGTATGTTCGATGGTTTCCGGCTCTCCCAGGCGCACTGTCGCCGACAATCCCATGTCGCTGTGCGCTGCAACTTCCGCGGATGTCGCTCCCTGACGTCCTGCCTCTTCAAGCACATCTTCGACCAACTGCCGCAGTTGTGCATATTTTGCCTTGTGGTCAAACTGCTTCATGCTGTACCGCCGATTGTCAGTTCATCCACCTTCAGGGTTGGCTGCCCGACTCCGACAGGCACACTTTGCCCCTCCTTGCCGCAGACGCCGATGCCTGCGTCCAGTTCAAGATCATTGCCGACCATGCTGACGAGGTTCAATACCTCCGGGCCATTGCCGATCAGCGTGGCGCCTTTGACAGGCGTGGTGACTTTTCCATTTTCGATCAAATAGGCCTCACTGGCGGAGAAGACAAATTTTCCGGAGGTGATATCCACCTGCCCGCCGCCGAAGTTAACCGCATAGAGTCCCTTATCGACACTGGCGATGATCTCCTGCGGGTCATGTTCACCAGCCAGCATGTAGGTATTGGTCATGCGCGGCATGGGAAGATGCGCATAGGACTCGCGCCGACCGTTGCCGGTGGAGTCGACGCCCATCAGGGAGGCATTGTGTTTGTCCTGCATGTAGCCTTTTAGAATCCCCTTCTCGATCAGGATTGTCTGCTGCGTGGTGGTTCCTTCGTCATCCATGTTAAGCGAGCCACGCCGCTTTTCCAGCGTGCCGTCGTCCACCACGGTGCACAGCGATGAAGCGACACGCTCACCCATACGGCCGGCAAACGCTGAAGTCCCCTTGCGATTAAAGTCACCTTCAAGCCCGTGTCCAATCGCTTCATGCAGCAGTACACCCGGCCAGCCAGGCCCAAGCACAACCGGCATGGCGCCGGCGGGGGCATCGACAGCATGCAGATTGACCAGCGCCTGGCGTACAGCATCACGCGCCAGCTCCAGCCCACGCTCGTTGCGGGTGAAGAAATCCAATTCGGTACGCCCGCCGGCGCCGGCCGTTCCCTGTTCACGCAGATCACCCTGCTCCACAATCACATGCACATTCATGCGCACCAGTGGGCGTATATCGCTGCGCAGCACGCCGTCGCTGCCTGCCACCAGCACCATGTCGTAGGCAGCGACAAGATTGGCGATCACCTGCTTCACGCGCGGATCCTGTTTGCGCGCCTCCTGCTCCACCTGGTGCAGCAAGGCGATCTTGTCATTGCGTGACAGCGTGTCGAGTGGATTTGTTGCCGCATAGAGTTGACGACCTGCGCCTCCTTCAGCTAGAGCAATGCTTCTGTTTTGACCCGCTCGCGCAATCGCCCGCGCCGTATCGGCAGCCTGTATCAGGTTAGGCAGCTGCAGCTCATCGGTATAGGCAAAGCCGGTTTTTTCGCCGCTGATGGCGCGGATGCCGGCGCCCTGCTCGATGCTGTAGACGCCCTCCTTGACGATGCCGTCTTCCAGCGTCCAGGCTTCCAGACGACTCGACTGAAAATAGACATCGGCAAAATCGATCTGATGCCCCATGAGATGATCAAGCACAAGGTCAAGATGGTGCTGCTCGAGACCCGCGGGGGCCAGCAACTGCTGTTCAACGATTTCCAGCATGGGTTAAGGATTTCCAGGATTAAGATGAATGGATAAAATAGAGATGTCGCTTTTAGTTGGTTTTTTCAGGAAGCAATGTGCGTCATTTCAAATAAATTATTGTCTCTCGCAAAGCCGCAAAGCACGCAAAGAAAAGAAAAGAAAATATTGATTCTATTCAACAAGGCGATTAACCGTGCGAATGATGCCATTCTTCATCAGAGATTCACTGAAGTTCAGTAGAAAACCTAGATGCATCCCTGTAAGACGAAGGTATGTGAGCAGCTGTTTTTTATGTGCATTGTTGAGTTTTTCAACACACTTAAGCTCAATAATCACTTGATTTTCAACAATGAGGTCGGCTCGGAAGCCTTCATCAAATCTGATACCACGGTATTCAATGGGAATGGCGACCTGTCGCTCAACCTGAAAACCTCGTTGCTGCAATTGATGCGCCAGAATCACTTCATAGACAGTTTCCAGTAGACCAGGACCGGATTCACGGTGAATTTGAACGGCAATATCAACAACGCTCCTTCCAATCTCGTTTTCTATCATTAGCCGCCTTTCCCTTTGCGTTCTTTGCGGCTTTGCGAGAGCCATTATTAAAACTTGATTCATTTGTAAGCAAGTTGGTCACTCAAGGATTCTAGAGACATCCATGAGGATACAGGTTTTTTTATAGCTCGCACATCAGGCGGCGGTGATCCAGGCTGGGAAAATTGCGCCGTGTCGTATGCAGCAGTTCGATATCCAGCTTGGAGGTAACAAAACCCGAACCGCGCGGCACCTGCGCCAGAATCGTGCCCCAGGGATCGACGATCATACTGTGGCCATGGGTTTCACGGCCGCTGACGTGGTAGCCACCCTGGGCTGCAGCAATGACATAACAGAGATTCTCGATGGCGCGGGCGCGAACCAGCGGTTCCCAGTGCGCCTTGCCTGTTGCCGCCGTAAATGCCGACGGAATGGCGAACAGATCCGGCTTTGCCGAAAGCATCGAGCGGAACAACTCCGGGAAGCGCAAATCGTAACAGACAGCGACGCCAATATTGCCAAACGGCGTCTCGACAACCAGCGGCGCATCTCCAGGATCGATGACACTGGACTCTTTGTATTGCTCTTCGACATCCGGCAGTTGCACATCAAACAGATGCAGTTTGTCATAGCGCCCGGCAAGTTCACCCGTATCACTATAGACCAGGCAGGCGGCTCTGACTTTGCTCTCATCGGCAGTGGAGAGCGGAATGGTGCCGCCTACCAGCCATACACCATGCTTTCGCGCCAGATCAGAGAGAAAAATCTGCAGGGGCCCCTCTCCAGCCTTCTCCTGAATTGCCAGCATATCGCTGCAGCTTTGCCCCATAAAGGCGAAATTTTCCGGCAGCACGATCAGGTTTGAGCCCTCGTCAACAGCCGCAGCGACGATGCGTTCAATTTCAAACAAGTTGGCGTTGACATTCGGACCGGAGGCCATCTGTACAGCTGTTGCTTTCAGAGGTGTAGGCATTGTCACTATCTTTTATTTGTCTGGCAGGTGAGAGAGCATATCACCGAAGCAGAATCATTGGAAATCCGCCAGGGGATCATCATATCCCCTGCCGATGGGGTTCACACTTTTCCCTGTGCTTTCACTGTGCCTGCTCTTCTTCGCTTTTTTGGAGCCTGAACCAATATCGTCAAATGGCTGAGCAAGTTTTTTCCGCTGACGTCCACCAAAAAGTTTTTTCCGTGCAACACGCACCACATCGGGATTATCCCATGAGCCTTTGACCTGATAGTTGGCCTCTGCAATCTGGTCGATCTGTTTTCCTGCTACGATCCCGGCTGCCAGCAGTGCAGCGCCGACTGCAGGGCCACCGGCGGCAACCCCCGCCAATGGAAGCACCCCGTGTAGATCCGGAATGACGCGAATCAGCTGGTTCACCCGGCGGGTTCCCAGATTGAGATTGCCGGAGACATGGATGTCGGCTGCAGGAGCCTCGATGAGCAGCTCTTTATTGGTGCTGACCACTCCCTGCTTCAACACAAACCTGCCCCGCATTTTATCAAAGCTGAATCCCTTTTTCGTGAGATCGCTAAAATCGAGCCGCAAGCGCCGTTTCAACGCACCGATATTCAGAAACCCCAGAATGCGTCCCAGTCCCGGTTGAGCCTCGGAGAAGCGCCCCTCCCGGGTATCCACCAACAGCGCGCCATTGAGCCTGCCTGGCGCATAATCAGCCGGCGTTCCGCGCCAGTTGAGATCGGCATCGACGCTTCCCTGCGCTTCCTCAAGCTGATTTGTGAGGTCGAGACTCTTTAACGTCTCGCCAAACTCTGCAGCAACAAGTGAGATGTT
>JAUXDV010000050.1 GCA_030620735.1 Gammaproteobacteria bacterium | reverse complement strand
GGAGAGATGAAATGGATATGTGAGTCGATGCCGCCTGCGGTCACGATTTGTCCCTCTGCCGCAATCGCCTCTGTCGCCGGGCCGATGACGATATCGACGCCTTGCTGGGTATCTGGATTGCCGGCCTTGCCGATGCCGCTGATGCGTCCATTCTTGATGCCGATATCCGCCTTGACGACGCCCCGGTAATCGAGGATTAGCGCATTGGTGATCACCACGTCGACAACATCGGCCGACTCACGCTGGCATTGCCCCATGCCGTCGCGAATCACCTTGCCGCCGCCGAACTTGACCTCGTCGCCATAGATGGTGTGATCTTTCTCAACCTGGATGAAGAGCTCAGAATCGGCGAGGCGCACGCGGTCGCCTGTTGTCGGGCCATACATTTCAGCATAGGCCTCTCTGCTGATGGTCGCCATCTCAGTTCTCTCCTTCCAGCGGGCCCATGACGAGGCCGTTGAAACCGTATATCTTGCGATCACCAGCATAGGCCACCAGTTCCACTTCCCTGCTCTGCCCCGGTTCGAAGCGCACGGCCGTACCAGCAGGAATGTTCAGGCGAAAACCGCGGCTGGCGCTGCGATTGAATTCAAGCGCAGGGTTAGTTTCGAAAAAGTGGTAATGGGAGCCGACCTGGATTGGCCTGTCGCCTGTGTTGGCGACCGGGACTGTCAGCGTTTCGCGACCCGCATTGAGTTCGATGTCGCCGTCGGCAGTAAGAATTTCACCTGGAATCATAATCTCCCTCCTCAGACTATCGGGTCGTGAACTGTGACGAGTTTGGTGCCATCTGGAAATGTTGCTTCCACTTGCACGTCGTGAATCATTTCGGGAATACCCTCCATGACATCATCGCGCGTCAGCAGCGTACGCCCGTAATCCATCAGCTCTGCAACAGTTTTGCCTTCGCGGGCTCCTTCCACGATCTCTGCGCTGATCAGCGCCATGGCTTCAGGGTAGTTTAGCTTGACGCCTCTCGCCTTGCGTCGTTCAGCGACGAGCGCTGCGGTAAACAGCAGCAGCTTGTCTTTTTCCCGTGGAGTCAGCTCCATTGTCTGTTCCTCAGTTGATGGTTCATGTTTATGATTTCCGGTTGAATCCGCATCATGTCGCCCAGATACGGGGCAGAACCGCCGGGCGATGCATCAACAGCGGGCGAATCGCCTGCCATATGCGAATAAAGCGTTTGCGCGCATCTTCAGTGGTGCCGCCAAGATAACGGCACACCAGTATATCTGCAATCAGGGTGACGCCGATATCAGGGCTGGAGTTCGCGGCAATGACATCTCTTGCCGCCTCGAGCACCTTGTTGTCTGCCGCAGAGGCGATGAGCGTCGCTGTCACGGGCTGCCTGCGCAGCGTCGCTTTACCATTGAGGGAGCATTCGCCATCGATGACGAGTCGGTCGATTAGCAATGGGATGCCGTCGCGTTTCACGACGGTCTTCAACATCAGTTGGCCATGCCCAAAGCGCTCATTGATGACAGGCCGGCCGAGGCAATGCATCTCCCAGCCGATATAGTTTGCGCCATCGCTGAGGTTGATCTCGGTGAGCATCTCGACTCGTGCGCCCGGAAAGAAGATGTTCTCCTGCGGCAGCCATTCAAGTGAGCCGCCGGCAAGGTGGAATTGCTGGACCAGGTGTGCAGTCGGGCCGATGCTGCGATAGAACTTTGCGGCGCCGGGTGTGGTGATCAGCGCATGGGATTCAGGAGGCGTCGCTACTTGAATTTCAAGACGGTCGCCGCCGGCAACGCCGCCAGGCGGATGCAGCACGTAGAGATGACAGACGTCACCCTCCGGATAAAAGCTGCGCTGCACCGTCAGCGGGCCGTATTGGCGTTTCCCGGCGAGCACGGTGCGTTCATCGCGATGCGCAAATACCAGATCGAGAGATGCCTCCCAGCCTGTCATGGAGTCGGCATGCTGCACGTTGGCAGATGCCATATCAATCCCGCTGCTGCGTCCTGGCTTGAGCGAAGATGCGCTTTACCGTTTTCGCCAGCAGCAGCACCGAAATCAGCAGGGCGCCCAACAGCAACAGGTGCTCCACAGCGTGAATGGGTGCAGCGGAATGACTGAGGTGCGCCTGCGCTCCACCTGCCGTAGTCAGCAGCAAACAGAGTGCCGTGATTTTGTTCATAGTGGTCTCCTTGTTTCTAGACTGTGAGATATTGCTGAATGGTTGTTTCATCGAGTTCATCGATTATGCCGCTCGCGACTTGCCGGCCACGCTCGAGAATAGAGAAGTGGTCTGCAACTTTGCGGGCAAACGGCAACTTCTGCTCTACCAGTAAAACGGTCAGCCCGGTTTCACGGTTCAGTGTGCGAATAATATCACCGATCTCCTGCACCACGTTAGGCTGGATTCCTTCGGTCGGCTCATCGAGAATCAACAGTTTTGGATCAATCACCAGAGCCCGCCCTATGGCAAGCTGCTGCTGCTGTCCTCCTGACAGATCGCCGCCGCGCCGTCCCAGCATCTCCTTGAGTACCGGGAAAAGTTCGAATATAAATTCTGGAATCGTTTTGCTGTTGTCTTTGCGGACAGGCAGGCCAATTTCAAGATTCTCCCTGACGCTCAGCAGTGGAAAAATTTGCCGTCCCTGTGGCACATAGCCAATACCGAGTTCAGCGCGCTTCTCCGCAATCACCTTTGAGATATCTTCGCCCTGGTAAAGAATCCGCCCGGATTTGACCGGCAGCAGTCCCATGATGGCCTGCAGCAGGGTTGTTTTGCCAACGCCATTTCTGCCCATGATGACCGTACATGCGCCCTTCGCAACTTGCATCTGCAGATCCCACAGGGTGTGGCTTTCACCGTAAAACTGGTTGAGTGCTTCTATCTGCAACATCATATTTTTCATTCTCCCAGATAGACTTCGATGACGCGCTGGTCGTTCTGCACTTCGTCCATGGAGCCTTCCGCCAGCACACTCCCCTGGTGCAGCACGGTGACCTTGCGGGCGATCGAACGCACGAAGTCCATGTCGTGTTCGACCACCACGACCGAATGCTTGCCGGCCAGCGAGGTCAGCAGTTCGGCGGTGCGATCCATCTCCTGGTGGGTCATGCCGGCAACCGGTTCATCCACCAGCAACAGCTGCGGCTCCTGCACCAGCAGCATACCAATCTCCAGCCACTGTTTTTGTCCATGGGACAATGCGCCGGCGAGCAGGTTGCGCTGCTGTTTCAAGCCGATCAGCTGCAGCGTCTCGTCGATAAAATCCTGCTGCCACGATGAGAGCTTTGCAAACAGCGTCGTCCACACTCTCTTGTCGCAGTGCAGTGCCAGTTCGAGATTATCGATGACCCGAAGCTGTTCGAATACCGTCGGTTTCTGAAATTTACGGCCGATGCCGGCGGTTGCAATCTGCGGTTCAGTGAGTTCAAGAAGGTTGATCAGCGAGCCGAAATAAGCCCGGCCGGAATCGGGCCGCGTCTTGCCGGTGATGATATCCATCATGGTCGTCTTGCCGGCGCCGTTGGGCCCGATGATGCAGCGCAGTTCGCCGGCGTCGATATACATGGTGAGGTCGTTGATCGCCTTGAAGCCGTCGAAACTGACATTCAGTTCCTCGAGATAGAGAATCGGACCGTGGCTGACATCGAGATCCAGCGTCGGCGTCGGCGTCGTGAACTTCAGCAGTTGATTGCGCGCCAGGCGTTCACGCACACTCCGGATCATGCTCATGCCGGCTTCCTCCGGCGGAACAGGCCCGCAATGCCGTGTGGCAGAAACAGCGTGATCAGGATGAACATGCCGCCGAGGGCGAACAGCCAGGCTTCGGGCATGACGCCGGTGAGCAGGGTCTTGGCATAGTTGACCAACAGTGCGCCGATAACGGCGCCATAGAGCGTGTAGCGGCCGCCGATGGCGACCCAGATGACGATCTCGATGGAATACAACGGCGAAAATTCCCCCGGATTGATGATCCCGACCTGGGGCACGTAGAGCGCTCCGGCAATGCCCGCCAGTACGGCGGAGATCGTGAATACCCATAATTTGAAATATTCGACCCGGTAGCCGATGAAACGGGTTCTGTCTTCTGCGTCGCGGATTGCCACAGTCACTCTGCCGAGTTTGGATGAGACGATCCAGCGGCACAGCAGGTAGCCGAATGCCAGTGCAACGGCGGAGGCGATGAACAGGGCGATGCGCGTTGCGTCATCCTGCAGGTTGAAACCAAGGATATCTTTGAAGTCCGTGAGGCCATTGTTGCCGCCGAAGCCCATCTCGTTGCGGAAAAAGGCCAGCATCAGTGCGTAGGTCAGCGCCTGGGTCATGATCGACAGGTAGACGCCGGTAACCCGCGAACGGAATGTCAGCCAGCCGAAAATAAACGCCAGCACTCCGGGTATCAATGCCACCATCAGCATTGCAAACCAGAACATGTCGAAGCCGAGCCAAAACCAGGGCAGCTCCTTCCAGTCCAGGAACACCATGAAGTCCGGCAGCAGCGGGTCTCCATAGACGCCGCGGTCGCCGACCTGGCGCATCAGGTACATTCCCATCGCATAGCCGCCAAGGGCGAAAAACGCGCCATGGCCAAGACTGAGGATGCCAAGATAGCCCCATACCAGGTCGACTGCGACCGCCAGCAGCGCATAGGTCAGATATTTGCCGAACAGCGTGATGCCATAGGTTGTTACATGAAAGGGGCTGCTCTCCGGCACAAGCAGGTGCAGCAGTGGAATGAGCACAGTGACCACGCTCAGAAACAGCAGCAGCATCTGGCCGCCGCGATCATCTTTCAAGATGCGAAACACGCCCATCGATCAGCCCTCCGCCGCGCGTCCCTTCTGCGGGAACAGGCCGCGGGGACGTTTTTGGATGAAAAGAATGATAAACACCAGGATCAGTATCTTTGCCAGCACCGCGCCGGCCCAGGGCTCCATGATCTTGTTGGCGATGCCGAGCGTCATGCCCGCCACCAGGGTTCCCCACAGGTTGCCGACGCCGCCGAAGACCACCACCATGAATGAGTCGATGGTGTATGACTGGCCGAGATTCGGTCCAACATTGGTCAGCTGGCTGAGTGCGACGCCGGCAATGCCGGCAATGCCGGAGCCGAGGCCGAATGTCAGCGCGTCGACGCGCTCGGAACGCACTCCCATGGCACGCGCCATGGCGCGGTTCTGGGCAACTGCGCGCACCTGCAGCCCGAGCGAGGTCTTCTTCAGAATGAAGAACAGCGCGGCGAACACCAGCAGGCAGAAGGCGATGATGTAGAGACGGTTGAGGGTCAGTGATAGTACGCTGTTGATTTCGATCGAGCCGGACATCCACTCAGGATTGGTGACCGGAACATTCTGCGGCGAAATAACCACACGCACCAGCTGTTGCAGGATCAGGCTGACGCCGAAAGTCGCCAGCAGGGTTTCAAGCGGTCTGCCGTAGAGATGGCGGATCACACCGCGTTCGATCAATACACCTACTCCCCCTGACACCAGAAATGCGAGCGGGATCGACAGCAGCAGCGCAGTGCCCGGGCTGTCAGGCAGAATGACCTGCACCAGGTAGGTGGTATAGGCGCCGAGCATGATCAGTTCGCCATGCGCCATATTGATGACGCCCATGACGCCGAAGGTGATGGCCAGCCCGATAGCAGCAAGCACCAGTACGGAGCCCAGGCTGATGCCAAAAAACAGCGTCTCCGCGATGCCCGACATCTGGCGTTTGACATCGATGGAGTGCAGCGCTTGCCGCGCGGCATCCTTGATAGCCTGGTCCTGCTCCTTCTCCATCAGGTGTGTCAGGCTGTTCCATGCCGCCGGGTAGAGGTTGCCATCGAGTACGCTAATTGCCTGCAGGCGCACTTTTTTATCATTGCTGGAGATATCAGAGAGCGCGATGCCAAGCCGCATCACTTCCTGGACCGAGCTGTCGTTCTCGTTTTCCAGCGAGTCACGCAATGTTGCAGCGCTGACGGTATCGATCGCGCCAAGCATATTGTTGACAGCAGCAAGCCTTTCATTCGGGTCAGGGTTGTTCAGACTCAGCAGTGCGAGTGCACTACGCAGTTCACTGCGCAGGGTATTGTTGATCCCGACCTTCTTCATCTTGCGTTTTTTCAGCTGGCCGAGATCTTCTCCGGTGAGAATAGCCGTCAGCTGGTAGTTTGAACCCTGCTTTTGTGCAAACACCAGGTCCTTCTCTTTCTTGCGCATAAAAAGCCCGCCATTGAGCATGGCGTCAAGCACGGCGCGCGCCTGTGGATTACCGCTGACGGCAATTATTTTGATCGCATCGCTTTTCAATGCGAAGTTTTTCTGTTTGAGCTGTTCCAGTGCAGCATCAAAATCACTTGCTGTATCGGCCTGCAGCGGATTCACAAAGCAGAAAAACAGGGTAATGAAAAAAAGAAGTCGGGTCATGTCATCCTGGGAATTTCGAGATTTTCGTGGTAAAAAATGGATTAGCGTGTAGGGCGCAATAAGCGCAGCGCATTGCGCCGCATGGGGAAGTGCAATGCGCTTATTGCACCCTACAGTCCTAAAACTTAAAACCTAAAACCTAAAACCTAAAACCGCTCTCTTCACTCCATGTTTTGACCGGAGCACTTCGCCGTCTTGACGTTGTAGTTGCCGCAGGAGAGCGGCGCACGCCAGTCGGAGATGATATCTTTAGAGCCTTCGAGATAGTCGGACCAGGCGTCGCCTGCAACCAGGCCGGAGGTTTCCCAGACGATCTCGAACTGGCCGTCATCCTGGATCTCGCCGATGAGAACCGGCTTGGTCACATGGTGATTCGGCATCATCGCTGAGAAGCCGCCGGAGAGGTTGGGAACGGTAACGCCGATGATGGCGTCCTGAACGGCGCCTGCTTCGGTTGTGCCTGCTTTTTTGACCGCCTCGACCCACATATTGAAGCCGATATAATGGGCTTCCATCGGGTCGTTGGATACGCGCTTGTCGTCTTTCGTAAACGCCTGCCAGGCTTCGATAAAGCTGTCATTGACCTCGGCGTCAACGCTCATGAAGTAATTCCACGCAGCCAGGTGGCCGACCAGTGGTTTGGTGTCGATGCCGGAGAGTTCCTCTTCACCGACGGAGAATGCAATCACGGGAATCTCTTCAGCAGAAACACCCTGGTTGCCAAGCTCCTTGTAGAAAGGGACGTTGGCATCGCCATTGATGGTCGAAACCACAGCGGTTTTCTTGCCGGCAGCGCCAAATTTCTTGATATCTGCAACAATCGTCTGCCAGTCTGAGTGACCGAACGGCGTGTAGTTGATCATGATGTCTTCTGCAGCAACGCCTTTGGCCTTCAGATAGGCTTCGAGGATCTTGTTGGTGGTGCGCGGGTAGACATAATCGGTGCCGGCAAGAACCCAGCGTTTGACGCCAAGATCATTCATCAGATAGTCGACAGCAGGAATCGCCTGCTGATTTGGCGCCGCGCCGGTGTAGAAAACGTTTTTGGAGGACTCTTCGCCCTCGTATTGAACAGGATAGAAAAGCAGGCTGTTGAGCTCTTCGAAGACGGGCAGCACAGATTTACGCGATACGGATGTCCAGCAGCCGAAAACCGCGTCGACCTTCTCTTTCTGGACCAGTTCACGCGCCTTCTCTGCAAACAGCGGCCAGTTGGATGCGGGGTCAACCACGACGGCTTCGAGCTTCTTGCCGAGGAGGCCGCCTTTTTTGTTCTGTTCGTCGATCAGCATCAGCATGGTGTCTTTCAGCGTGGTCTCACTGATGGCCATGGTGCCTGACAGCGAATGCAGGATGCCGACCTTGATGGTCTCTTCAGCGGCAGCAGCAGTGGTAAACAACATACTTGCTGTAATGCCGGCGGCGATCATGCTTCGTTTGATAGTGCTTTTCAGCATTGTTTCTCTCCTGATAGGATTATTTTTGAATGTGGGATATGCCAATATCTCGAGGGGTCGAGCACCTCTTGAAACAACAGAACGCAATAATCATGCCAAAATCCATCGCTGCCGCTTTTAACAGCAATGATTCCATTTTCTGTCAATTGAGGAGGTTTGGTAGAATTTTGAACGCACCATCATGGGGCGAAATGGCGTATGTTGGTGCATCTGCAGGGCGTCAATAAGCGAAGCGCATGTCGACAGTGTTCATCACTGCAGTTCACTCAGGGAGCTAATCTCGACCTCAGCTGGCTCGATGTCATCGGGCCAGGGTGTTTCATGGCGATTGAGCCACAGCGCGTGCAGGCCGAAGTGCCTGGCGGATTCAACGTCGCGCAGGGGGTCATCGCCGATGTGCAGAATCTGCTGCGGAGCGCTTCCGGTCATATCCATGACGCGCTCAAAAATAGCCGGATGGGGTTTGGCGTGTCCCACCTGTTTGGCATTGAGACTGTGATGAAAAATCCCTTTCAGCGGCGTCTTGTCGATCTCGGTGGTGCCGTTGGTCACCGAAACCAGCGTGTATTCCGCTTTCAGCCGGGTCAGCGCAGGAAGGACATCGGGGTAGGGGTACACCAGATTGCGGAATTGCTGGAAGTAATCGATAGCCTCCGGCGCCATTTCTGGGTCGTGGCCAAACTCCTGCAGCAGCTGGCGCAGCTGGATTTCGCGCAGCAGATTCAGGTCGTGGGCGATCGACGGCTCCTGCCGGGCAAGCTCACGGCGGTGCTCCCGCAGGCTGTGAATGGTGTGCGCCTCGGTCAGCTGCCGGGCGCGTGACGTAAGCCACTGCATCAACTGCTCCTCGGCGTGCATGATGGTCTGCATGCAGGGCCACAGGGTGTCGTCCAGGTCGAAGCTGATGACGTTGATGCTTTTTGGGATCTTGTTCAAGAGGTGTTAGGTTTTAAGATTTAAGTTTTAGGTGATAGCTTCTAACTCAGCCTGCTGGTCCAGTCAGTTGCTCTTTGAATGCGTCTGCAGAGAGTAGCTGGAAAGAGAGTTCAGAGCGTAGAACCAGTAAATCCATATCGCCGGAAACAAGCATCTCCACCCCCGACAGGCTGGCAAGGGCTAGAAATACCTGATCATCCTTGTCCCTACATTCGGGCAAGTGTTTAGGGGTTTTCTCCAGCCTGCATGTTTCAGCGTACGGCAGAAAATCAGCGAGCATCTCCTCCTGCTCAATTCCGGTGAGTTTGAATTTCGGATAAGCAAGCGTCCGCAACAACTCGGAGACTGTTTGTTTGCAGACCACAGGGCGAATCTCTCCTGATAGCCAGGCTTGTCGAATCCAGGCGAGCCTGCCATTAGTAAAGAGCAAGGCGGATAGAACGATATTTGTGTCGAGAACAACACGTTTTGTCATTTGCGCCCACGCGCCCAGGCCACTGCTTCAGCGACATCAGATTCATCGATGCCCAAAGCAGCAAGCTTGTTGCGTACAGCGTCGGCCTTTTGAATCCTTACGGGTGTAAGAACAATGCGGCCGCCTTCAACTTCGACGTCGAAATAGTCGGTTAGAGCCACCTTGGAAACCACTGCTTTTGGCAACGTGACCTGATTTTTTGATGTCATTTTAGCAAGCATATCTTACTTCCTTACTTATAGCGTATATGAATATACTACTTCATTATATGCCTGCCATGCAATTTATACATTCCGGGATGCTCTGAATGATGCATCTCATTTTGCATCATCACCAATATATTTGCGCTTCCACACCAGGTAGACCGCCGGCAGCACAAACAGCGACAACAGCGGCGCGGTGATCATGCCGCCGACCATCGGCGCGGCGATGCGCTTCATGACTTCGGAGCCGGTGCCTTCGCCGAGCATAATTGGAATCAGACCGGCGACGATGACGGCGACTGTCA
>JAUXDV010000014.1 GCA_030620735.1 Gammaproteobacteria bacterium | reverse complement strand
AATGGAGTGCTTGAGTAGTCTGCTGCAACGATTGCACGATCTGCACCTTGTCATTGCGAGCGAAGCGCGGCAATCTTTTTTAGTGGAATCAAGCTGATTATGATCGCTTCTCTTTTTTCGTGGTTTTCGTGACTTTCGTGGTTAAAAAAGCTTGTAGAGTTCTTTCAGATTGCTACTTCGTCAACCGATCCAGCCTCAAGCGCTGACGCTCGTCAAACAAGCGCTTCGAACCACTCCAGATGGCTGCCATACTGCCCAGTCCCGTGCCCGAAGCGATCAGAAACATGATCAGCAGTTGATACTTGGCTGCTTCCAGCGGAGGGCTTCCCGCCAAAATCTGTCCGGTCATCATCCCTGGCAGGCTGACGATACCGGCCGCCGCCATGCTGTTGATGATTGGAATAAGCCCTGAGCGCAGTGCATCGCGGCGGATGCTGCTAATGGCTTGCTGTGCATCATGCCCCAGCAGCAGCTGCGCCTCTATCTGCTGCCGCTTGTCCCATGCCGTACGCGTGAGGTTATCAAGACTCAGGGCGATGCCTGTCATGGTGTTCCCGAGCAGCATGCCGAGCAGTGGAATCGCATACTGGGGCGTATACCAGGGATCTGGCTGCAGAATGACCCACAGGGTGATCAGCGCGACGCTGAAAGAGGAGAGAAACATCGACAAGGCACCGATGCCATATCCCCACAGGCCGCTAAAGCGTCGTTGCTGGCGGGACATCACCTCATAACCGGCTACCGACAGCATCAGCAGCGCCAGCAGCCCGATGAAAAAAGGATTTGACTGCGCAAACAGCAATTTCAGCACAAATCCAATCAGGATCAACTGCACCGCACTGCGCAGTGCGGCGATCAGCAGTTGCCGCTCTACTCCAAGCTGCAAGCGCCACGAAAGCAGCGCCAGCAATAGCACCAGCGATGCGGCAAGAGCCAGATCGAAGGGTGTCAGGGTGATCAGAGTCATTGTTGAAACACCGTTTTGTCACGGATTGCAAAATGGCGCATGCCGACGCGTTGACGCTGTTCGGGATCATGGGTTACCCATAATATCGGAGCGCTGCTGTGCTGCTGATAGTTGAGTATCCACTCTTCAACCAGCAACGTGTGGTGTGGGTCGAGATTGGCGGTTGGTTCATCCAGCAGTAGAATCAGTGGTTTCTGCTGCAGCATTCTCAAGACGGCGAGCCGCTGGCGTTCGCCGCTGGAGATGTGGGCGACAGGAGAGTGCAGAATCGTCTCCGCCAATCCAAGCGCATGCAGCTGCGGCGCCACAGCAAAATGCAGCCCGACACTCTCTTCCCACCAGGAGCTCTCGGCGGGCAGATAGCCGACTTTGCGTCTCCACTGTGGAGCAGGCATCTCATCAGCAGCGGTATCTCCAAGCCAGGCTGTGCCATTGTGGGGATCCAGGTCGGCAATCGCTCTCAGCAACTGGCTCTTGCCGCTGCCGGAAGGACCAGAAAGTGTCACCGTCTCACCCTCATCGATCACCAGGTCAAGTGGATCGAGGATCAGAGGAGAAAACTGTTCGAGTCTGAGTTGCGGCATGAGTGAGAAATATTATGCTTTTTTTCGAAAAACCAGATCCCAAACCCCATGCCCCAGGCGCTGTCCGCGCTGCTCGAATTTGGTCAGCGGGCGTTCATCAGGACGCTCACAAAAGCAGCCTGGACCAGCAGTATTCTCAAATTGGTCAGATTGCGACACAACCTCCATCATCTGCCGGGCATAATCCTCCCAGTCAGTGGCGGCATGGAAGATCCCCCCCGTGCTGATCAGGCGGGCCATCTGCTGCATGAAGGCGGGTTGTAAAATACGGCGTTTGCGATGCTTTTTTTTGTGCCAGGGATCCGGGAAAAACAGCATCATGCCTGCGAGTGAATTATCCGGCATCGCTTGCAGAATTTCGGCTGCATCATGGCGGATAACACGCACGTTGTTCACTCCAAGCTCTTCGATTTTCAGCAGCAGATGCCCAACCCCGGGGCGATGAACCTCTATGCCTACATAGTTGATGTGCGGATGGCTCTGTGCATAGTGGGCGAGCGACTCCCCGTTTCCAAAACCGATCTCGACAACAATGGGATGATCGTTTTCAAACAGGAGTCGTGGATCTAAATGCCGCCCATCAACAAAATCGACGCCCCACAGAGGCCACAGCCGTTCAAATGCATTGTGCTGTCCCGGCGTGAGCCGTCCCTGACGCAGGACATAGCTGCGAATCGGCCGGTGCTGTTGTTGTTCTGACATGCAGTGCATTTTATCACCGGATGAACAACAGTGCCGGGTAAATAGTGTGAAAATGCACTCCGCGCATTGTGCTGTGGGGTAACAAACCGGGGCGAAGATATGGTACGCTTCAACGATTATTCCAGCAGTCAAGAGGGCTGCACGTTATGAAGATATCAATTGCCGAATTGATGGACCGATCCGGGGTCGGGTTCGGCACCAGCGGCGCCCGTGGCCTGGTCGATGCGATGAGCAATGAAGTCTGCTATCTCTATACACTTGGCTTCCTGCAATTTCTGCAAAAAGATGGCCAGATCACAGAAGGTTGTGAGGTGGCCATTGCCGGCGATCTGCGCTCCAGCACCCCGGGAATCCTCTCGGCCGTTGTGCGTGCAGTTGAATCGCAGGGTTATCAGCCGCTCTATTGCGGAGCAATCCCGACGCCAGCCGTGGCTTTGGTAGGCATTGATCGCCAAATCCCCTCCATCATGGTTACCGGCAGCCACATCCCGGATGATCGAAACGGCATCAAGTTCAATAAACCGGCGGGGGAGATACTCAAAGCGGACGAGGAGGGGATTCGTCAACAGCAGGTCACTTCACCTGACGGTATGTTTGACAGGCATGGCGGCTTCAACACGCCCATACCGTTGCCTGAAACCGACCCGATTGGCGACGTCAGTTATCTCGATCGCTATCGACAGATCTTTCCTGAGAAACTTCTCAGGGGCTGCCGTATCGGTGTCTACGAACACTCGAGTGTGGTTCGTGATTTGCTGGTTGAGGTGTTGGAGAAGCTTGGCGCCGAGGTGATTCGCCTGGGGCGCTCGGATCAGTTTATCCCGGTGGATACCGAGGCAATACGCCCCGAGGATATCCTGCAGGCTCGTCACTGGGTCGCAGAATACCGGCTCGATGCCCTCGTCTCCACCGACGGTGACGGTGATCGCCCGCTTGTGAGCGATGAAAAGGGCGAGTGGCTGCGGGGCGATATTGCCGGCATTCTTACCGCGCGATTCATGCATGCCTCTGCCGTGGTGACGCCGGTCAGCAGCAATAGTGCGGTTGAGCTCTGCGGCTGGTTCGACCTGGTGATCCGCACCCGCATCGGATCACCATATGTCATCGAAGGGATGCAGCAGGTGATGATGCAACACACCGCGGGTGTCGTTGGATATGAAGCCAACGGTGGTTTCCTGCAGGCCACACCCATAGAACTCTATGGGCAGACCCTCCCCCCGCTGCCGACCCGCGATGCGCTCATCGTTATCCTTGCTATCCTTGTCATGAGCCATGAACAGAATATGCCGATCTCTGAACTGGTTGCGCAGTTGCCGGCGCGCTACACACACAGTGACCGGATCAAGGAGTTTCCGCTTGAAATGAGCAGGGAGATGATTGGCCAGCTGACATCGGGGGACTTTTCCCATGATGCCGAGGCGTTTTATCACCTCTTCGGAACTATATGCGGTGGTGCAACGGCCATCGATTATACCGATGGAGTGCGCTTCAGCTTTGACAGCGGTGAGATAGTTCACCTGAGGCCATCCGGTAATGCGCCGGAACTGCGCTGCTATAGCGAGGCTGACAGCATGGAGCGTGCGGCTGAGATCAACCGTGAGTGCCTGGCAATCATCGCTGCATGGAGGATGCCCTGAATAAGAACGATCATGCTGCTCGATATCGGGAAGATATTAATGGACAACTTCCAACCTGGCAAAGCAAGAACCAAAATGTAGGGTGCATAGGCAGAGCGCATTGCACCTTTCCATGCAGCGCAATGCGCTCTGCTTTTTGCTCCCTACACTCTGCATGAAAAAAAGGCCTAGCGATAAAGCTAAGCCTTTGATTTATATGGTGGGCCGTGAGCGATTCGAACGCTCGACCAATTGATTAAAAGTCAACTGCTCTACCAACTGAGCTAACGGCCCGTAATTGTTGCCGAGATGGGATGACATCGCAGCGAGCGCAAAATTATACAGAGATTTTTCAACGACGCAACCCCTGCAGCGCGAAACGACGTAGAATCAGGTAATCCATGAAATATTCACCCCATACCTCCTGAGCATGCCAAATTGGATGATCGCGAATAGAGGATATTGCTACATATTCGGGGGCGCGTTACTATTGACGCCATTATCCGATCCATAATCATCGCGCAGCCTCCAGAGAGTTGACCTCCTTACTGAAGAGTATTCGTCAGTGAGCATTGCGCCGCCTGATTCAAAGCATATTTGAGAATACATGATGCCTAAAGAGATTCAAAAGCTGCTCGTCGCCAATCGCGGTGAGATAGCAATACGTATTTTACGCGCCGCCTCCGAGCTGAAAATAGCGACTGTTTCGGTGTTTACACACGAGGATCGTTTTTCGCCCCATCGCTACAAGGCTGACGAGGCTTATCAGATCGGCACGGACGATGAGCCGTTGAAGCCCTACCTGGACATCGAAGCAATTATCGAAGTGGCGAAACTGCATGATGTCGATGCTATCCATCCCGGCTATGGGTTTCTTTCAGAAAATGTGCAGTTTGCAAAACGCTGCCGTGAAGAGTCCATTATCTTTGTCGGCCCCTCTCCCGAGAGCATGGAGCAGCTTGGCGACAAGGTCATGGCGAAGGAAAATGCCATTGCCGCTGGTCTGCCGGTCATACAGGACAGCAACCGCGAACTGGTCAGTTTCGATGTTGCAAGGGAGGAGGCAGAGCGCATCGGCTATCCGCTGATGCTGAAAGCCGTGTCTGGTGGTGGCGGCCGGGGGATGCGTGTTATTCGAGAGGCGGAAGAGCTGGAGCGGGCTTTCAACGATGCGCGCAATGAAGCGGCCAAGGCCTTCGGCGACGATACCGTGTTTCTGGAGAAATACATCGACTCTCCCAAGCACATCGAGGTACAGATACTCGGTGACCAGGATGGCAACATGGTGCACCTTTTCGAGCGTGACTGTTCGGTGCAACGTCGCTTTCAAAAGGTCATTGAAATTGCTCCCAGCGTGACCCTGAGTCAGGAGACGCGCAACAAGTTGTATGACTACGCTTTGAAAATCTGCAAGCGCGTCGGCTATTACAACGCCGGTACGGTCGAATTTCTTGTCGACAAGCAGGAGGAGATCTTTTTTATCGAGGTCAATCCAAGAGTTCAGGTCGAACACACCATCACCGAAGAGGTGACTGGTATCGATATCGTTCGCAACCAGATCTATATTGCTGCAGGTCGCAAACTCTCGGATCCACAAATCAATTTGCCTTCGCAGGATGTCATTCATTGTAATGGCTTCGCAGTCCAGTGCCGTATTACCACTGAAGACCCCAAGCATGATTTTATGCCGGATTACGGCACCCTGATTGCCTATCGCAGTGCAGGTGGATTCGGCATTCGTCTCGATGTCGGGGCGGCATATCCCGGCGCCAAGATCTCACCTTTTTTTGACTCCATGCTGGTCAAGGTGTCAGCCAGGGGAAGAACCCTGGAGGGAGCCATACAGCGTATCAATCGCGCCTTGCGGGAATTCCGCATTCGCGGGGTTAAAACCAATATCGCCTTCCTCGAAAATGTACTGGCGCACCCGACATTTGCATCGGGTGAAGCGACGGTGACCTTCCTCGAATCGCATCCTGAACTGTTCAAGATTACCCGCAGTTTTGACCGCAGCACCAAAACCTTGAACTATCTTGCCAATGTCATCGTCAACGGCAACCCGGATGTCAAAAACGCTTGCCCGACACAATCATTTCGCACCCCGCATATTCCAGAATATGACAAAGCCGGAGAGTACCCGAAGGGGACTAAAAACCTGCTGGACGAGATGGGTGCCGACAAGTTCGTCGAGTGGATCAAGGAGCAGAAACAGGTTCTCTATACAGATACGACGCTGCGGGATGCGCATCAATCGCTGCTGGCGACGCGGGTCCGAACGATCGATATGCTGGCGATAGCGGAAGGACTGGCGAAGAATCACCCGCAGCTGTTTTCCCTGGAGATGTGGGGCGGTGCTACCTTTGACGTCTCCATGCGTTTTTTGCATGAGTCTCCCTGGGTTCGGCTGAAGGAGCTGCGAAAAGCGATTCCCAATATCCTCTTGCAGATGTTGTTCCGTGGTTCTAACGCTGTCGGGTACAAGGCCTACCCGGATAACCTGATTGAGAAATTCATTGAGAAATCCTGGGAGAACGGCATCGATGTGTTCCGCATATTCGATTCATTGAACTGGGTCGAGGGCATGCGCCAGTCGATCCGTTTCGTGCGCGAGCAGACAGGCGGCATTGCCGAAGGCACCATCTGCTACACCGGTGACGTGCTCAATCAGGATCCGTCGAACAAATATAATCTTCAATACTATATTGATCTCGCCAGGCAACTCGAAGATGCCGGCGCTCATACCCTGGCGGTGAAGGATATGGCCGGCGTGCTGAAACCCTACGCTGCCGAGCTATTGATACCGGCGTTGAAAGAGGCTGTGGATCTGCCGATTCACCTGCACACCCATGACACCTCCTCCATTCAGGCGACCACCCTGCTGAAGGCAATCGAGGCTGATGTCGATATCGTCGACTGTGCTCTGAGCTCGATGTCTGGAGTGACCTCACAGGTGAACCTCAATTCCATGATCGCCATCATGCACGGCAATGAACGTGGAGCGGAGCATGATCTGCGCTCGCTGAACCAGTACTCCAACTACTGGGAAGATGTCAGGCAGATGTACTACCCGTTTGAAACTGATCTCAAGGCAGGCACTGCGGATGTTTATGATCATGAGATTCCCGGCGGCCAGTACTCCAACCTGCGCCCCCAGGCAATCGCACTTGGCTTAGAGTACAAATTCGAGGAGATCAAGAAAAACTACGCCGTGGTCAACAGGATGTTCGGCGATATCGTTAAGGTAACCCCCTCTTCGAAAGTGGTTGGTGATATGGCGCTGTTCATGACAACCAACGGACTCAGCGAAGCGGATGTCATGCGACAGGGTGAGTCGCTGGCATTTCCTGACTCGGTGATCGACCTGTTCAGAGGGAGTCTGGGCCAGGTTGAAGGCGGTTTCCCTGAAGAGCTCAGCAAACTGGTGTTGAAAGGTGAGGAGCCATTTACCAAACGACCGAATGACTACCTGGAACCAGTCGATTTTGATACGGAATTTGCAGCATTCCTGGAGGAGTTCGGGGAACAGAAAACTTTTCTGGATTTTCTCTCCTACAAAATGTATCCCGATGTTTTTCAGAATTATCATGAGCACAAGAAAGCTTTTGGAGCTGTCAGAAACCTGCCGACTTCGGCCTTTTTCTACGGTTTAAAGCAGAATGAAGAGGTCCTGGTCGAACTGGGGCAGGGCAAGATCATTATCATCCGCCTGATCTATCATTCGGATACCGATGAGAACGGACTCTGCACAGTAACATTCGATCTCAATGGCCAGACACGCAGCATTCAGGTGCGTGATGAATCTGTACAATCAACTGTAACTGTCAATCCCAAGGCGGTCGAGGAGAATGAAATCGGCGCGCCCCTGCTGGGCAGACTCTCCGCTGTGCTGGTGGAAGCGGGACAGGAGGTCAAGCAAAATGACGCCCTGTTCGTCATCGAGGCGATGAAGATGGAGTCAACCATCACGGCTCCTTTCGATGGCAAAGTGAAACGGGTCTGTCTCGAAGAGGGCGAGATGGTGGAGCAGGGTGATTTGATCATCGAGTTCGATATCGAAGTCTATAAGAGCATCTTCGGCAGGCTGCTGTCGTCCTGGATACGGTGATCATACCGGCAAAATTTTTGCCACAGATGAACACAGATAGAAAGATGCATGAATATCTGTGTGCGTTTTAAGGTTAAACACCGTTCATGCCACTCTTCATAGTTTCTACGAATTTGAAATTCACTACGAAGGAGACGAAGAAAACCTGACCTTACCTCGTGCACTTCGTGGTAAAAGAGGGGCTCAGGTTGATTGATAAGAGGATGAAACTTTGAGTGCAGGAACATTACTTCGCTCTGCGGTTGCTGAAAACAATCCGCTGCAGGTGGTAGGGGCTGTCAATGCCTACTCGGCCATCATGGCTGAAAAAGTTGGCCACAAGGCGCTGTATCTCTCCGGCGGTGGTGTTGCAGCCTCTTCATTCGGCGTCCCCGATTTAGGTATTACCACGCTCAAAGACGTGCTGGAAGACGCCTGTCGCATTACCGGTGCCAGCGATCTGCCGTTGCTGGTTGATGTCGATACCGGTTGGGGAGGCGCATTTAATATTGCACGCTGCGTGCGTGAAATGATCCGCGCCGGGGCTGCCGGTGTGCACATCGAAGACCAGGTGATGCAGAAACGCTGCGGACACAGGCCGAATAAAGCCATTATCTCCAGCAAAGAGATGGTGGATCGCATCAAGTCAGCAGTGGATGCCAGAAGCGATGCGGACTTCGTGGTGATGGCGCGCACAGATGCGCTGGCTGTCGATGGTCTGGACGCCGCTATCGAGCGCGGCATCGCCTGTGTCGAAGCCGGTGCCGATATGATCTTCCCCGAAGCCGTGACAGAACTTTCACAATATCAGCAATTCGTCGATGCCGTCGCCGTCCCGGTGCTGGCGAATATTACCGAGTTCGGCGCCACCCCTTTATACACTACGCAGCAGCTGGCCTCTGCAGGCGTCAAGCTGGCGCTCTATCCATTAAGCGCTTACCGTGCAATGAGTAAGGCTGCGTTGAATGTCTACCAGCATCTGCTCGATGACGGCACGCAGCAGCAGGTGGTGGAGGCGATGCAAACCCGCAAGGAACTCTATGGTTTTCTCGATTACCATGCCTATGAAAATAAACTTGACGAACTCTTCGAAGAGGAGTCATGAGCGAAGCAGGCATCCCGGGATTCAAGCCCAAAAAATCTGTCGCCCTCTCCGGCACAGCTGCCGGTAATACCGCCATCTGCACGGTAGGGCGCACGGGCAATGATCTGCACTATCGTGGCTACGACATTCTTGAATTTGCCGAACAGGCCGAGTTCGAAGAGATCGCCCACCTGATTGTGCATGGCAAACTGCCCGATCAGGCTGAGCTGGCCGCCTACAAAAACAGGCTTCAGTCCCTGCGTGATCTCCCCCAAGCCGTTAAGAAGACACTCGAACTGCTTCCTGCAAAGGCGAACCCGATGGATGTCATACGCACTGGCTGTTCGGTGCTGGGCTGTGTCGAAACCGAAAAGAGTACGCATCCCATCGCCGGCGCCCGCCATATTACCGATCGTCTGATGGCGTGTTTCGGCTCCATGCTGCTCTACTGGTATCACTTCAGTCACAATAACAGGCGTATCGAATTACAAACAGATGACGACTCCATCGGCGGGCACTTTTTACATCTGCTGCATGCTGAGCCGCCGCCGCAATCCCGGGTGAAAGCGATGCATGTATCGCTGATTTTATATGCCGAACATGAGTTCAACGCCTCCACCTTCGCGGCACGCGTCATCGCTGGAACAGGGTCGGATATGCACTCCTGCATCACAGGTGCTATCGGCGCCTTGAGAGGTCCCAAGCATGGCGGCGCCAACGAAGCGGCATTTCACATCCAGAGGCGCTATTCTTCCGCCGATGAAGCAGAAGCTGACATCCGCAAGCGCGTTGCGCGCAAGGAGATCATCATCGGTTTTGGACATCCGGTATACACTGTTGGTGACCCGCGCAATGAAGTGATCAAACGCGTTGCAAAGCAACTCTCGCAAGAGAATAACGACACCCTGATGTTTGATGTTGCATCACGTCTGGAAACCGCCATGTGGAATATGAAAAAAATGTTTCCCAACCTGGACTGGTTCTCTGCCGTCTCCTATAACCAGATGGGCGTGCCGACGGAGATGTTTACGCCGCTGTTTGTGATCGCCCGCACCTCCGGCTGGGGAGCGCATGTCATCGAGCAGCGTGAGGATGGAAAGATTATTCGCCCCTCTGCAAATTACACAGGTCCTGAAAACCTCAAATACATCCCCCTCAAACAGCGGCTATAAAGGATGAGCACAGCAGCTGAAGTGGATACAACCCGTCCGGAGTTTGACAAGATCATTCAGGATATCGTTGATTATGTCATGCACTATGACGTCACACTCTCTGATGACGCGATGCAAACGGCGCGTTACGACTGGATGGATACGATTGGCTGCGGGCTGCTGGCGCTGGATTATCCTGCGTGCACAAAAATGCTGGGTCCTGTTGTTCCCGGAGCCACCATGCAGGGAAGCGGCGCCCGCGTACCCGGCACCTCCTATGAACTCGACCCCGTGCGCGCCGCATGGAATATTGGCGCAATGGTGCGTTGGCTGGACTATAACGACACCTGGCTGGCGGCGGAGTGGGGGCATCCATCTGATAATCTAGGGGCCATCCTGGCGCTGGCTGATTACCAGTCACGCGCACGGATGCGTATCGGCAAGCCGTCACTGAGCATGAAAGATGTACTCATCGCCATGGTCAAGGCGCATGAGGTGCAGGGGGTTATCGCACTGGAAAACAGCTTCAACAGGGTTGGGCTTGACCATGTCATGCTGGTGCGCATCGCCTCTACTGCAATTTGTGCGTACATGCTTGGCTGCAGTCGCGATGAATGCCTGAATGCAGTGTCTCACGCCTGGCTCGACGGCAGTGCATTACGCACCTATCGTCATGCACCCAATACCGGCTCGCGCAAATCATGGGCGGCAGGGGATGCCTCCTCACGCGGATTGTTTCTGGCTTTGATGGCGCAGCGCGGTGAAATGGGCTACCCCTCGGCCATCACGGCCAAAGGGTGGGGATTTCAGGATGTCTCGTTTGGCGGCAGGCAACTTGCATTCAAGCAGGAGTATGCAACCTACACCATGGAGAATATTCTATTCAAGATCTCTTTCCCTGCTGAATTTCATGCGCAAACTGCTGTAGAAGCAGCCATTACCCTGCATCCCCTGGTCAGGGAGCGGCTGCATAATATCGATAAAATTGTCGTCAAGACACAGGAATCCGCACAGCGCATTATTAACAAGACCGGGCCGTTGGACAACCCGGCTGACCGTGACCACTGCCTGCAATATATGATCGCCATTGGTCTGATAAAAGGGGAACTGTGCGCCGATGATTATGAAGATGAAACAGCAAACGACCCGCGCGTCGATGCCTTGCGTGAAAAAATGGAAGTCTCGGAAGATAAACGCTTCAGCGAAGAGTACTTGCAGGCTGACAAGCGCGCCATCGGCAATGCGATCCAGATTTTTTTCAAAGATGGCAGCGCCACCGACAACATTGTTGTCGACTACCCTGTCGGCCACCGCCGTCGTCGTGATGAAGGCATGCCGCTGCTTGAAGCGAAGTTTGAACGGAATCTGTGCGGCCGCATCAGCGATACGAATGCACAGCAGATTCTCGATGTTTGCACAAACCAGGAAACTTTTGAGAATGCTACGGTGAATGAGATGATGGCTTTGCTTCAAGTTTAGTGAAGTAATTGAAAAACCCGTCATTCCGGCATGCTTTTAGCCGGAATCCATTAGTGACTTCTCAATTCTCCAGTGCAGGTCAACACCTGCAGGCAAGATGCTGCGGTGCACCGAACGATGACTGTCATTGCGAGGAGTGGAACGACGCGGCAATCTCAAGCAGATTGCCGCAGTCGCTTAGGCTCCCTCGCAATGACGGCGTTCTCACGAAGTTATTGATATGTTAACAATTCAGGACAAACCATGAATGTACGAGAAGCCCTGCAACAGCGAAAATCGGTGCGCGCCTATTTGAACAAAGCTGTTGAAACAGAAAAGATCAACAACATCCTGGCGGCCGCCAGCCATGCGCCTTCCGGTGTCAACACCCAGCCATGGCAGGTCGCCGTGGTCTCCGGCGGGAAGAAGCAGCAGTTGCAGCAGCAGTTGGAAACGGCTTTTAGAGACGGGGTGAAAGCCAAGGCGGACTACCGCTATTATCCCCTGCAATGGGAAGAGCCCTACAAATCCCGTCGCATTGCCTGCGGTGTGCAAATGTATTCCGCATTAGAGATCGAACGCAGCAACAAACAGCGCCAGTTGGATCAGTGGGCCGCAAATTTCCGCGCTTTTGATGCGCCTGTGATGCTGCTGTTCTTTATGCATGCAGGGATGCAAACCGGTTCCTATATGGATTACGGCATGTTCATACAATCAGTGATGCTGGCTGCCGTAGAAGAAGGACTGGCAACTTGCCCGCAGGCCTCACTGTCTGACTATCCTGAATTGATAAAAACTGCACTGGATTATCCGCAAGAGAGCATTTTAATCTGTGGCATGGCGCTGGGTTACGAAGAGAAAGATGCCCCGGTGAACAGCTATCGTACGCCGCGTGAGAATGTGGCGTCGTTTACACGCTATTTCTTATAATAATACGGATTTGAGGGCAGGGGAGCTCCTGCCGGACATTTTCGCGACCTCTGCAAAAAAAAGTTCGGCGGTGGCCAGGGCGTCGCTCAATGCGTTGTGGGCGTTGTATCTTGGCAGGGCGTAGCGATCACGCAAAGTGAACAGGCGCAGCTCCGAAGGGTCATAGGCTACCGAGCGCTTGTCAAGTCGGCGCTTTGCAATCATGAGCGTATCGATTATGGGAAAAACAGGCGTCATGCCATAGAGTTGCAGGCAGGCTTTTTCCAGAAAACTCTTTTCAATGCGTGCATAGTGGACCAGCATCACCTTCCCGGCGAGCGCCTGCAACAGATCTTCTACGGCATCCTGGAGGGATTCGCCCTGGAATTTGGCGTCGTCGGTGATTTGATGAATGACGACATTCTCCTCGGCCAACTTTCCTCTTGTCTGTATGACTTTATGGCAGGCGCTGGCAAGGCGTATCTCATTATTCTCTATGCCGATATATCCGATACTCAAGATCTGGTCTTTGACAGGGCTGAGGCCTGTGGTTTCAAAATCTACCGCCAGTATCGGGATGTTATCCACTCTCTCCTGCACTGCCGGAAAAGGTACGGACAAGAACTCTTTTAATGCGCCATCAGGCGCTTTGCGCAGGCTGCGCTTGCGTTTTGCTTCGTAGCCGAACAGATGATGCAACATGGTTTTCTGATCCCGCTAACGTCTTCTCTCGAGAGTGGCTTGCATGGTCTGAATGACCTTGAAAGCATCTTTCAGATGCTCTCTCTCCAGCCTGGAGATTTCAACCGGCGACATGAAATTGTCGATATCCAGGCCATTTGTAATTTGCTTGGCCTGATGCTGCGTACGCAGGGTGCCGATGAAGATCAGCGCGTCCAGAAGATTGGCGGACCCCTCCTTACTCAGCGAGGCGCTTCCTGCGGCCTGCTTCAGACGTTTGGCGGTATTCACTTCGCTGATGCCTTCTGTGAGGGCATAGATCCTCGCCAGATCAACGATAGGAGCAATGCCGTTATGTTTCAGATCAAGCGTATCATTGTGTTCACCATCATGTATGAGCACGAAATCCCTGAAAAATCCCAGGGGAGGCCGCAGCTTCATTGCATTGGTTGTCAGATGTGCAAGAAACAGAGTGCTTTTGCGTGTTTGCTGCAGCATCTCTTTGCGAATCCTCTCCAGCAGGCTCTTATCGCCATGGATGGTTCTGAGGTCAAAGAAGATGCTTGAATGCATCAGCGCTTCGGGTTCGGGCTGGTTGATCCATGTGTTGAAATAGTTTCTCCACACGCTCTCGGTCTGCCGCCACTTAGGATTTGTCGCCATGATGTGGCCAGGACAATAGACATAACCGCAGGCATCCAGACCATCACAGACATACCTGGCCAGGGCTTCAAACCAGGGCCGCTCTTTGTCGCTGAGCTCATTCGAGATGATCAATCCATTGTCCTGATCCGAGTGTGAAGTTTGCTCCCTGCGAGCCTGGGAGCCCGCAGCAACCCAGGCATAGGGTAAAGGTGCGGGTCCGAGTTCTGCTTCGGCTAATTCGATGAGCCGGCAGGTGATTGCCGTAGCGACCGCAGTAATGCCTTTGCCGACATGTTCCGAGGTGCCTCCCATCTTTACCAGCTGCAGCTGCAGCTGAGGGATGGTAGCGCTGTATTCTATCAGCGCCCCGATGGAATCAGCTTTGCGTATCGCACTGGTGAGATACGCCGAATTGCGTCCCTCCTGACGAATCAGATCCGTGACAGTGATGATGCCGCTTAAGCGGCCATCATCAATAACTGGCAGATGGTGTATATGCTTGCGTGTCATGATCATGAGAGTATCGTATGCGCTGCTGTCGCTGGTGACAGAGAGCATTTTTTTGGTCATGATATCGTCAATGGGTGAGTCGGTGGAGAGCCGGGCGGCAACGCAACGTTGCAAAATGTCGCTGTTAGTTACGATTCCAACAGGTTTGTCGTTATCGGTGATCATCAGGGATGAGATGCCATTGTCCGCCATGCTTCTTGCTGCATCATAGATGCTTGATCCGGCGGCTACGGAAACCACAGGAGAGTGCATGAGCTCCTGTGTGCTCGTGTGCATCAGTGGCGATGTCAGGGCCGCTTCATTCATCATGGTATTGACAGCATCCTTGAGACGCTGTGATGCTGTTTTGCGGATAAAGTCAGCTACAGTGGGATGATCATGAACGATTTCATACAGGATTTCACAAGGAATTGTATAGACCAGCGTGTCTTCTTCAACATCAACAATAAATTTATCGTGATTACCGCTCATGCAGAAAACCGTACAAATATCTCCCTCACTCAGCTTGCCCAGCAGTTTGCCTTGAGTTGACTGCAGTGAGAGTGCTCCCTTGCGTATCAGATAGAGCCGGTCCTGCGTGACATCCACTGGAGGCAGCGGCAGACCGCGCCGTATGTAGCGAATGGATGTCTCATGCGTCAGCTTTTCAACAAGCGGCATAGGCAGACGATCAAAGGGGGGGATGCTCGCCAGAAAGTCACGTATCTCTTTGAGTTCAATTTCCACTTTCGCTCCGGTCTTCAGTAATCCAAGCCTGAATTCGATGCCAACATCAGTATAGCAACGCTGTCGGCATGTTATAGTAATTAAAATTTGAATCCACGATTCCAACAGACACCCACTTGGATTACCACTATCTAAACAGTCTCAGACTCAGCCACCCGGCCTGGCGGCTGCTTGCTGCAAAGCATGCTCCTTTGGTGATCAGTTTCCTGCATCAGGCATTCATCGAGCCGAACGTGCGGACGCTCTCAGAGGCCGAGTTGATTGCCCGTCTGGAAGACACGCTCTATGCGATCAATGCAGGTTCTGAAACCGCTCTCTATCCCAAGCCAGCACGCGAATACCTGAAAGATTGGGCGGAAGATGACAAGGGTTGGCTGCGACGCTTCTATCCTTTGCAATCAACAGCCCGTTACGCCTCACTCTTGCCCAGTGACTCACGCCACGAAGTCCGGAGTTATAATTTCCTGCATTACTTCGCTTGGGCCTTCCACATCGAGTCGAAGAGCAGCACCAACTCAACACCCTCTGGTAGATGTCTTTCACAGGCACATGGAATCCGGCTCACCAGAGACCCAGAGGATGTCGGTGATATCTTCTCAGTTCGTAGTACCCAGCCATTTCGTCCCGGCGTTATGACCTGATAACAGCAATGTGGTTACAGCTATAGTCCGGCTGATTCGCGTAGACGTTCCTGGCGTTCCTGTTCTTCAGCAAACGCTG
>JAUXDV010000198.1 GCA_030620735.1 Gammaproteobacteria bacterium | reverse complement strand
TGGCCTGATATATCAGGGCCGCTGGCGAAATGCCATGAGGAGTTGGCTGAGATCGAGGAGGCGCTGGAGGAGGGGGATCCGCAGCAGATTGCAGATGAGATTGGCGACCTGCTGTTTGCTGTCGTCAATCTGGCGCGCTTTGCCGATGTCGATGCAGAGGCGGCATTAAAAGGCTCGAGCGAGCGTTTTGTCACGCGTTTTCAATTTATTGAACAAAAGCTGGGGGAGCAGGGTCTGACCACTGGAGGCGTTGATCTGGAGAGATTGGAGCAGTTGTGGGTCCAAGCCAAAACGGCAGAGAACAAGTAGGTGAATATGTGATTTTTCACTGGGAAATGCAGTTTTTGAGATGGTGATGGCACAACTTCCTGGTGGTTGATAAATATCAATGAAGTGTTGAAAAGGGTGCTTATTACCAGAAACAGACAGCGATGGAGAAAAAATCCCTGTAAACTACAGCGTTTGATTTCGGGCTATAGCTGGCAGTAGATTGATGGAGGGGCAAAATGCTCACATATGATGATGTAAACAAGCAGAATGACAAGATTACCGAACTGACCAACGTGTTGACATTTCTGCTGTCAGACCGGGCGCTCTATGATACCCAGGTGATTAGTGATCTCTTCTTCGAGTTGGTGAGAGAGGTTGAAGGTCATTTGAAGGCACAGGATAAATTTGTTTATCGCACCTTGCTTGCATCTCCCGATCAGAAAGTGAGGAATATGTCGAATAAGTTCATGTCAGGTGGTGTGGAGATCAAGCGGGTTTTTGCAGAATACCTGAAAGTATGGTGTGGTAGAAAAAGCAAAAAATGTAAGCAGCTGTATATCAAGGATCATGTCGTTTTTGTCAGAGAGACGGAGGAGATGTTTGAACTGATCCTGAATCGTATTCAGGATGAGCAGGAGAAGCTCTTTCCGATGCTGCGCGAAGTCACCGGTGATGACGTGGTGATAGCAAAATAGGCGCAATGAGCATCGACACATTGCACAACTTCTAACGCCCGGCTCTGCCGGGCGTTAGTGTTTGCGACGCATCTGCCAACGCCGCATCACATGCCATTTCCATAAGGCGTTGATCCCGAAATAGCCGATGACCGCCAGTGTGACGCCGATGGTGAGGCTGCCGGTGACCAGGGGTATCCAGATCTCATCGAAACTCTCCAAGAACCAGTGCATCGAGAGTGAGTCGGGGATTTCGATCACAGGAATACCAAGCATCCACCCGCCCAGCAAGTAGGCTCCCAGAAAAACTGGCGGTATGGTGAACGGGTTTGTCATCCACACCAACAGAACTGAGATGGGAATATTTGCGCGCCATACGATAGCGCTCCACACGGCACCGACCATCTGGCCGGGAAAAGGCACCATCGCCCAGAAAGCTCCAATTGAAACTCCGCGTGCAACCGATAGGCGGTTGATATGCCACAGATTGGGAGAGTGCAAGTGCTCGCCAAAAATACGCAAATAGCGATTATTGCGAATCAGCGCAGCGTCAGGACAGTAGCGTTGGAAGAATTTTCTGGGCACTGTAGAAAAACGTTATCCGGATATCAGAACAGAAACAACAGGGGGAAGCCTGTTTTTCTCTATTATCGCATAACTTTTCTTTCAGGAAGAACGTCAATGGTATGAATCAATTTTCGATGAGTACCTGGAACAGATTGCTGCTGTGATTGTGTTTGCGGCAGATACGGCAAAGAGGCTCCTGTGATTGTGAATTCTGCAGGGGGAGATGGAAACTGTTACCGCAGGCCGTACAACGTTTTTCTGTCAGCTCGATGGTGTGGTCTTTAAATAGAGACCAGCGGTGTATAGTGATGGCCTGTAATTCACATGCTGTGGAGCAGATGCCGCAGCCGTTGCAGTCTGCTGGATTCAAGCGGTACTCTGATGATGCGCCTTCTGTTTCCTGGTTCAACTGCAGTGCATCGGTAGGGCAGAGCTTTATGCAGGCGTCACAGCCGTTGCACAGGCTTTCATCAATTCCGGGCGACCATGGCCAGTGAACTTCATGATCTTCTGCATTTGGCAGCAGCTGTCCTGGAGGAATGGTTCGGCACTCCGGAAGGTTGAGCGGATCCGCCACCAGCAGTTGATGGCGTATCAACTCTCCTCCCCCGCGTAAAAATTTACGCCTGGTGAGTTGTGTTCCGCGGCTGATCATCTCGTCTGTATTGAATATCCTCATCCACACCTGGTCTGAACGCTGCAGGATTTTCATCGGTGGTTTTCTGCGTTCGTGCAGCAGCTTGTTGAGCTGTTCGATACGCTCATGGATGCCTGATTGCTGATGACGAGTGCAGTTTGCACACTCGGCAGTTGCAATTAGCAGGTACTCGATGCCGGAGTTGTACAACAGCAACAGCTGGCGGACTCCGAGGGAGTGGATGCAGGAGAGGGCGGCTTCATTTTTCTCGATGCCACTTTGTTCGCAGGCGAACAGTGCGATTATGCGGCCTGCGAACGGGCGAATTACCCACGGCAGATGGACATGCAATGCGCCGCCGGGGCAGGCGGGAACGCACAGGCCGCAGCCGTCACAGGCATCCGTATCAAGCCCCAGGGATTCGTCGCCGAGCACCCACGCCTGCGTTGGACAGGCATCTACACAGGCATGACAGTCAGCCTGCTCAAAATAGGCATAGACACAGGCGTCTGCATCGATCTCCGGCAGGCGCAGTTCCTGCGTGAGCATATCCTTGAGATGTTTTGTGGCGCTTTGCATTTCGCTATCGAGTGTCCATTCAGAATCTATGGGAGCTAGATGTAGGATGCTGCTGAGGAACGAAGCGCATCGATCGGGAAAATTACGCGACTGATGCGCTTCGCAAGCTCAGCAGCATCCTACGGCCATATCTTACGACCGCATCCTGAATCAAACAACCGGCCCCATGCCAGGTGTGAATGAGACAGGTACTGCTTCCGACTTCGGTTGCTTCGGTTGCATGCGGTCCTCGATCTCTTCGCGTGTGGGACGAGGCTGCTGCAGCACTTCCGCGAGGATGTCGCGAAGCTCTTCGCAGTAGGCCGCGGTCAGCGCAGCGACTCCGGCAAACCAGGGTGTGTCACAGCGCACCAGCACCCGTTCACCAAAATTTCCCAGCCAGCGCAGCAGGTGTTCATCCATGAAGGTGGCGCTCTTTTCAAGTGTCTCCATCTGCTCATCTTTAGTGAGCAGAAAGGCGATGAACTGCAGTTCATAGACCAGGTGGTCGTCCGGACGCAGGCGCCAATCTGGGATCTCCAGGCCGTGGGATTCATACCATGAGCGCACCTGGAACATGCTCTGCTGACACATGAGGCTGTCTTCATCCAGCCACACGGACTCTTCCGGCGAGGCGCTTATATTGTGATTCAGGTAGATGCTGGCGTAGTCGGCCGCCAGTTCATCCAGAATCTCCTGATCCGGATCTGTGGAGAGCGCCGACATCGCCTGCTGCACCAGTGTCATAGCCTCGATGCCCGGCTCGGAGTCCGGTAGCAGCGTCAGGGAGGAGGGAAAATCAACCGACTTGAGTTCCTGCAGCAATGTCGCGTCAGGTTCCCTGTCATGGAGTGTGGCAAGTACCTGCAGATCTTCGGCCACACGCTCACGAAAACTGCTGAGTAAATCTTCTGCGGTTTCAGAAATCTGCAGGGTTACGCTGCTGCTCATTTGACTTTCCCCTTGCTGTGGGCGACGAAACCGATAGATGGCTTGGTGAGTTCGATATTGCTCATATTCTTGACCTGGCGTGAGACGCTGTCATTCGGCCCCATGGCTACAGTCTCCAGGGCACCGTTCCAGATCTCTTCGATGGGGCCGATATCCAGCACCCGCATCATGCAGGCCATGACGCAGTAGGGTTTGCGGCCGGCATCGATCTCATCGACGCACATGTTGCATTTCTTGACGATCTTCTCTACAGGATCAAACTGTGGCGCACCAAACGGGCAGGCTGCCTCGCAGCGGCGGCAGCCGATGCACAGCGTGGAGTCGATATCCACGATGCCATCCCTCTTGCGCTTGAAGAGCGCACCGGTAGGACAGGTGGGCAGGCAGGCAGGTTCAGCGCAGTGGTTGCAGGACATATTCACCTTGTAGGCGAATACATTCGGATAGGTTCCGCCCTCGATGTACTGCACCCGGCGCAGGCGGGGACCCGGAGCAAG
>JAUXDV010000311.1 GCA_030620735.1 Gammaproteobacteria bacterium | reverse complement strand
GTGAGGCTTATTTCATTCTTGATGAGGGACGCATGATTGCACAGAATAATCATTTTTTTGTGGATGCAGAATCCTGTAGGCCACAAGATGAATATGCAAATTCACTGACCCTCTGGGCTGCTTTCGAGAAGACATGGGCCTGGCGTAGGAAGCAGCTGGATGCAGGTGTCATCGAAATCAATGTCAAGGGTACAGAGCCTGACGAAGCATCGGTTCCACCGGAAGGTGGACTTGCTGTTGAAAAGGCGGATCCCTTCGACGACTATCTCGCTCTGACCGGCTGGCCCGAGGAGGCGTAATTATGACAATTCGTTTCATCAGCGCCGGTGCAGGCAGCGGAAAAACATACCGTCTCACCGAACTCATGAGTGACAGACTCGCGCAGCAACAGGTGAGACCGGAGGCGGTAATGGCCATGACCTTCACCAGGAAGGCGGCTGGTGAACTTGCCGAGCGTGTGCGCCAGCGTCTGATCGAGGATGGTCACTACGCCTATGCCAACAGCATGGGGCAGGCGTTGATCGGTACTGTGAATAGTGTCTGTGGAAAGCTCCTTCAACGCTACGCCTTCGAGGCGGGGTTGTCGCCACAGCTCGAGGTGATTGCCGAGGAGCAGCAACCCGTGCTCTTTGCCCGGGCGTTAGAGCAGGCAATGACGCAGCAGGATATACGGGAGATGAATGCGCTCGCCCGGCGCTTGGGAAAAGAGGGGTGGCAACAGGAGATCAGGCAGATCGTCAACCAGGCCAGAGCCAACGACATTTCTGCCGATGCGCTGGCTTCTCATGCTCAGCGAAGCGTGGATGAACTTCTATCCTATTTCCCGGCAACGGTTAATGAAGATCTCGACGGGCGTTTGCAAGATGCTATTGCTCACACAATCTCCGGCATCACAGGGAATGGCGATGCAACCAAGGCGACTGGCAACTATCTCGATTTGCTGAAAGGTATTCAAAATCGCCAGCGGCGTGGACAGCTTCTCTGGAGTGACTGGGTAAAACTGTCGAATAAAGCCCCGGCAAAAAGCAGTCAGCAGGATGCTGAGGTTGTGATGGAAGTTGCGCAGAATTACGACAGACATCCGCAGCTCCACGGCGATATCGGGGAGTGGACGAAACGGCTGTTCGATTTGGCCTCCCGGGCTCTCGCAAACTATCAGTACCTGAAGGATGAACGGGGCCTGATGGACTTCGTTGATCAGGAGCAACAGCTCCTGAAGATGCTGGATCTGCCGCAAGTCGCCAGCTCGATAGCACAGGAACTCGACATCTTGCTGGTTGACGAATTCCAGGATACCAGTCCGATACAGTTGGCACTGTTCCTGAAGCTCGCTGACCTGGCAGGCGAGTGCATCTGGGTGGGTGACATCAAGCAGGCGATCTATGGCTTCAGGGGCACCGATCCGCAATTGATGAATGCGGTGGTTGGAGAGCTTGAACGATCCGGTATTCCCGTCGATATCCTGCCATCGTCCTGGCGTTCTCGCCCCGCACTCGTTGAGCTTGCAAATGCTCTGTTTGTTCCGGCTTTTTCGGAGTATCTCAGCGAGGAGCAGGTGAGGCTGAAGCCGGAGCGAAAGGAGATGCTTGCCGATGTTCCACTTCAGTTCTGGGATTGGGAGGGAAGCAATGAGGAGAAACGCGCAGCATCACTGGCGAAGGGTGTCACTGATTTACTGGAAAGTGGCGTTCAGATTGTCGATAAGGAGACGAATATCCCACGGGCAATACAGCCTGGTGATATCGCGATCCTCAGCCGCATGAATAGCAAAGCCGTGAAATATGCGCAAGCACTGAGCACGCGGGGCCAGTCAGTCACCCTGGAGCAGCCGGGGCTGTTGGAAACACCGGAAGTCCATCTTGCGATGGCTTGCCTGCGATACCTGGTGGATCAGAACGATTCTCTTGCGTGTGCGGAGATCATTGCACTCAAGACATCTGACTCCCCGGAAATCTGGCTCGAGAAGCGACTGCAATATCTTGCTGAAGAGCATCCTGCGTGGCGTTGGGGTATTGAAGGTCAATTCCAGGAGCCTGCCCTGGTTGCACTGCACACAATACGGGATCGCCTGCAGTTTCTATCGCCAACCGAGGCGCTGGATGAGGCGCTGATTGCTGCTGACGTCCGCCGTGACGCCATCGCATGGGGGCCGACGCGGGGACGCAGTAAGCAGCGTCTGGCAAACCTGGAGACATTGCGCGGATATGCAGCGGATTATGAGGATGACTGCCATGCACAGCGGGTGAGCGCGACAGTCGGTGGCTTTTTGCTGTGGCTCTACGACCTGGCCAAAGCAGATCTGGACAAGAGAGGGGCGGATAGTCAGATCGATGCGGTTCATGTTTTGACCCATCATGGCG
>JAUXDV010000270.1 GCA_030620735.1 Gammaproteobacteria bacterium | reverse complement strand
ACGCAGATAACCTCTTTGGCGCCGGCGCGGGCGGCGCGAATACCCCAGGCTCCAACATAGCTGCAGATGTCCAGCACACTGTCGCCTTCGCGGATATAGCGCTGCATGTCATTACGATTAGCAGCCTGGTCGAAGAACCATCCCGTTTTCTGTCCTTCGAGCAGCGACACCTCAAAGCTTGACTCACCCTCGCTCAACCGCACCAGTGGTGGAATCTCTCCACTGACAACTGTCACGGAGGAGTCGAGTCCCTCCATGGCGCGCATGGGCGTGTCATTGCGCAGCAGGATTCCACGCGGTGAGAGCAGCTTCTCGAGGACGGAGACAATCTGGTTGCGTACTGCATCCATGCCGGCTGTAGTGATCTGCACCACCAGGTAGTCTCCGTAGCGGTCGATGACCAGCCCCGGCAGAAAGTCGCTCTCGCCATAGACGAGGCGGTAGAAGTCGTTGTCATAGAGGCGCTGACGCAGCTGCAACGCCTGGCTGATACGCTCGGTCAGCAGCTTCTCATCGAGCATCTTGCTGATATCGGTGCTGACCACGCGTGCGCAGATGAGCGCATGGGGATTGATGTAGGCGTTGCCGATCCACTTTCCGCGTTGGCTGACAACAGCCACCTGCTCACCTGCGGAGAATGATTTCAGGGGAGTCTCTTTGACATCGACCTCGTTGCTGTAGATCCAGGCATGGCCTGCCAGCAGTCGCCGTTCCTGATCCTTTCCCAATTTCAGTGTGGGTAATTTTTGCATAATGTGTACTACTCTACGGTTATTCGCGTTGTTATTTCACAGCAGGCTAGCATATCACCGAGGGTGCTGTGCTGTCGCGAAGCAGAGCTGAATTTTTCCACCTATTTTTCCGGATTGCAATGCGACGCATCAATTCATGAATCACTTAAGCGAGACAACCAGCCCATATCTGCAGCAGCACGCCCACAATCCGGTCGAGTGGTGGCCCTGGTGTGCTGAGGCGCTGCAGCTTGCACGCAGCAGTAACAGGCCGATCCTACTCTCGATCGGCTACTCCGCCTGCCACTGGTGTCATGTCATGGCGCATGAATCTTTCGAGGATGAGGAGACTGCGGCAATCATGAACCGGCTGTTCGTCAATATCAAGGTCGACAGGGAGGAGCGTCCCGATCTCGACAAGATCTATCAACAGGCCCACCAGCTCCTGAGTCAGCGCCCCGGCGGATGGCCGCTGACGGTATTCCTGACGCCGGATGAGCTGATGCCATTTTTTGCCGGTACCTATTTCCCAAGCTCTGCACGCTACGGCATGATCTCTTTTAAAGAGTTGATGCAGCGCCTCGATGATGCCTGGAAAAACCAGCAGCAGGCGATTCGTGATCAAAGCCGGAGTCTCACCGCATCGCTGTCGCAGATAAACGCATCAGACCAGGGTGTCGCAGTGCTCGATGCATCTCCGCTGCAGAAGGGGAGGCAGCAGCTTGCCGACAGCTTTGACAAACGCCATGGCGGTTTTGGCCAGGCGCCAAAATTCCCGCATGTGACTAACATCGAGTTTCTGCTGCGCCTGTACGCCGCTAACACAGCTGACAGAGCAGTTTCCAGCATGGCGTTGCTGACGCTGCAGAGGATGGCGTTCGGCGGTCTTTATGACCAATTGGGCGGCGGGTTTTGCCGCTATTCGACGGACGAGCAGTGGATGATTCCTCACTTTGAGAAGATGCTGTATGACAATGGCCCGCTGCTGGCGCTGTATGCCGATGCCTGGAGCCTGAGCGCCAACCCTCTCTATGCACACGTCTGCGAGCAGACGGCTAACTGGGTGATGCACGAAATGCAGTCGCCCGATGGGGGTTACTACTCCACGCTGGATGCCGACTCCGAGGGCGAAGAGGGCAAATTTTACGTATGGACGCCTGCCGAGGTGAAAGCGTTGCTGAGTGCGCAGCAGTACAGCCTTTTCGCGAAGCTTTACGGTCTTGAGCGAAAGGCGAACTTTGAAGGCGCATGGCATCTGCATACCTTTGCCGACCTCGCACCACTGGCGGCGGATGAGGGCCTGGCGCCTGCAGAGGCTCAGCGAATGATCGACGAGTCGCAGCAAATCCTGTTTGCACAACGCAGCAAGCGCATTCATCCGGGGCGTGACGAAAAAATCCTCACCAGCTGGAATGCGCTGATGATCAAGGGGATGGCGAGGGCAGGGCGTATCTTCTCAAATCCCGAATGGGTTGCCTCTGCTGAGCAGGCGCTGGAATTTATCCGCTCCAATATGTGGATAGATCATCGCCTGTTGGCGACCAGCAAAGATGGCCACGCCCATCTGAATGCCTATCTCGATGACTATGCTTTCCTCATCGACGCCTTGCTGGAGTTGCTGCAGGCGCGCTGGAGCAGTCGGGATCTTGAGTTTGCCGTTGAACTGGCTGATATCCTCCTCGATCACTTCGAAGATGAAGAGCAGGGCGGATTTTTCTTTACCTCTGATGACCACGAAAAGCTGATCCATAATCCCAAACCGATGAGCGATGACTCCATGCCGTCCGGCAATGGCATTGCCGCCTTTGTGTTGCAGAGGCTGGGATATCTGCTGGGAGATCTTCACTACCTGGATGCTGCAGAACGCACGTTGCGCTCAGCATGGGGAGGTCTCACGCAGCTGCCGCATGCGCATGGCGCGCTGCTGATGGCGCTGCAGGAGCAGCTGAATCCGCCCGAAATTCTGATTGTACGGGGCAGCGAAGAGCAGCTCACACAGTGGCGAGCGCAACAGCAGCGCAGCTACCAGCCAGCGCGAATGACTCTGGTGATTGCTGATGATGCTGAAGTTCCCGGGGCGCTGGTTGACAAAAAACCAAGGTCCGGCGGAGTCATCTATCGCTGTGTGGGAACGCACTGCGAAGCACCGGTGAATATAGGATTTAGGACTGAGGACTGAGGACTAAGGACTAACAACAACCCACCCTCAGTCCTAAGTCCTATCCCCTCAGCCCTGAATCTTTTCAAGCCACTCCCTGCTGTTTTCGAGAATGGCGTTCTTATCCAGTGTCAGCAGCCTGCGATTGGCCAGCAGCTGCTTTCCACTAACCCACACATCAGAGACCTGACTGCTTGATGCCGCATAGACGACCTG
>JAUXDV010000317.1 GCA_030620735.1 Gammaproteobacteria bacterium | reverse complement strand
GGCTTAATTATAGGCACATACATAACCGATATTATCGTCGAACAAAAAGTGCTCATTGAAATAAAAGCAGTCAACGCAATTCACCCAGCGCAATCCATGTATTTTAATCTGAAGTTCCTTTTCTAATAAGTCAGTTTTCCCTGTAATATCAATATGATATTAAAAAAACAGCCTGCAAGGTCCTGTCTACACTTTGATCTCTTTCAGGAGTTGAAATGCCTTCTTCTGGTTTGGTGTCTGTTGCGTATCGATAATGAAAGTGGGTGTGCCGGCATCGGCGTCTTTGCTTCGGCAGGTACTGCGAACGATTGATGCAAGGTTGCGCAGCAGCGTCTGAAAACTGTGTGCTGGCGATCCATCCGGCAGTTGCTTGCTCTTCGCCTTTTCTTCTGCCGCTGCAGAGCGCTTAGCCGGCGCGACAGGGTCTCTCGTCTGCTTGGCCTGCTGATCTTCATCGGCAAACAGCAGCGGTCTCCACGCCTCCATCATGTGCCATTTAACGTAATAGGCCAGCATGCAGAGAAACAGATGCGTTCTCACCCGCTGCTCCTGATAATGGCGAATAGGACGCACCTCCAGATCCATGGTCTTGATGGAGCGAAAGGCGCGTTCGACCTGACTCAGCGCCTTGTAGTGACGCACCGCATCCGCTGCAGAGAGTTCTTCTTTCAGGGATGTGCGAATCACGTAGATGCCGTCCAGCGCCGCTTCTGCACTTACTTTCTCTTTGTCCACCTCAAAGCTGAATTTCTGCTCTGCGATCTCAAGCTTGAAGTGCTTGGCCATCTTGTATTTGTTGATCACCTTACCAATGCGCACGCCGATCTTCTCTGCATCTTTGAGGTAGCCCCGCTCGAGCATTCCCTGAACTTTCTCCAACTCCTCGCTCGTCGCTTTCAATAAATCCTCCCGCTTGTGTTTGCGCCGGTGCGCCAGTTCAGGGTTGCGACAGGCAACCAGTTTCTCTCTCGGAAAGTCAGGGTGTGTCAGTTCGAAGAGATTGCGTTCATCAAACAGTGTCGGCTGAATCGATTCAGCGTCCATCAACTTGCGGATAGCCCCTGTCTTCAGCGCAGTGATCCACTCCACCCCTTCCTGCCCTTTGAGTTCATCGATCTGCTTCTGAGAGATCATGCCGCGGTCTCCCACCAGCACGACAGACTTCAGGTTGAAGGCGCCCTGCAGACGTTCGACCTGGGGCATCAGGGTTTTGGGATCCGTGGTGTTTCCGGAGAAGGCCGAGATAGAGACAGGGCGTCCCTGGTCATCGGTCAGTAAACCGTAGTTGACCTGCAGCTTTCCCTTCTTCTGGTCGCGACTGTATCCGCGTGCCGCCAGTGGACATTTCTCCCCCTCGAAATAGCTCGATGAGAGGTCATAGAGCACTCTGCCGCCCTCCTGCAAGTGCCGTTTCGCCAGTCGCTGTTCGATAGCGTCCTGGCGCTCATAGAGCCAGTCCATCGCTGCATACAGAGCCTCGTCATCCGCCTCTTCAACGCCAAGCAATTCACCCAGGGTGGTGTTCCCCCAATCGCGCGCCAGAGCCAGTTTGCTCTGTGGGCAGAGAATCCGGGAAGCGATCATGGCGATCACCAGATCCCGCTCTTTCGAGCGCCGACTGCCAATCATTTTGTCCAGTCCCAGTCGTCTGATCGTAACGAGCACCGCGTCCACATGACCATGCGCCGGGGAGCGCAAAATATCGAAATAATCTTCAGGGTTAACCAGTTTCTCGCCTTTGAGAATCCGCCGGATGGATTCAGCCTGTGCGATGGAGAGGCTGGAGAGATTGGCGATGGTGCGCTTGATGGTCTTCTTGCCCTTGCGGGTGGATTCGCGCAGGAGGATGGCGGGAGGGGATTTGCGGTTCGGGACGATATCGATGTACATGGACGCACTTTACAGGATTGCCAATAAAATAGCAACACATAATCTTGTAATTACATGGGCGCACTTATACGCCAATAAACCAGGGTTATGGGAAGTGTTCTTTTAATATCAGTAAGTTGGAGAGAAGATGAGAACGATTCTCAAAGGAACTTCAGCTTAAGGCATTGAGTAGTAAGATCTCTCCTGCGTCGAGATGACAGATTGTAAAGCTGGAATTGAGTACACCTTCACACCTGGTAGTAGTCCCGATACCACTCGACAAAGCGGTTGATGCCATCCTGCAGCGGGGTGTTCGGAGAGAAGCCCGTATCTGCAACCAGCGAGTCAATATCGGCATAGGTAATTGGAACATCTCCTGGCTGCATCGGCAGCATTTCCAGGATCGCTTTTTTACCGCAGGCATTCTCGATCGCGGTAATAAA
>JAUXDV010000166.1 GCA_030620735.1 Gammaproteobacteria bacterium | reverse complement strand
GGGTTTCTGTCGAATATCTTTTTGAATGTTGAATGTGTTAATAGAGATTGAATAAAGTCGAAATCGTATTCGATGCGTTTACGCGCAATGATGCGTGTTGGTTGTACAAACAGGAGATTACCTGTCAGCAGGGTATGACTGATATTATCTTCAATACCGAGTAGTAGCGGAGTTGCATTCTCAAACCAGCCGGCATCGAGATCCTGAAAATCATTCACAGCCTTGCTGGATAGTCTCTGATCTTCTCCGCAAAGCAGCATCTCCATGCGTTTTAAGATGTTGATCCTCTCCTGATCATCCACTTGCCGGTAGCAGTCCAGATCGATGCAAGTCGGCATCAATCCGATATTTCCGGGGTTGATGCCAAATTTGTCGATCAGGGTTGACTGCTGGGATGAGCTTAAAACTGCCTGAAACCAGCGTGAACTATCCCACGGATATAACATTTCAATCAGCGTGAAGACTTCTCCCAGATGGGCATTGGTGAAAAAGTGATCGCGCACACCGGCTGTGTTTTTATCTCTTTGCCAGGGGCGTTTGCCATCTTCCCAGTAGAAATCGTGACTGCTGTTTAATACCGGAATGCTCATCTTCTCACTGAGAATCACCAATGCAAGCGCCAGTGCCACATTGCCGGGATTGGCATTGACATTACACGGAATTAACAGTCGGATCTGGTGCTGCTCGATGATTTCACCAATCTCTTTGCATAATATCTGTGTTTCCCGCCAGAGTTTCTCAATGAGTTGATTATATTCTCTGCTTCCCCTGCAGAGTTTGGTTTCAAAGTAGTCTTTATAGGTATCGCAACCGTTAAAACCATCGACAGAGGGGATTGCATGTTTTGTCCAGCGTTCTTCTATGACTGTTTGATGATATTTTTTAAAGGTGCCAGCAATATAGTGGATGGATATCTGTTCGCTGAACTGTTCAAAGGCTTTGGCGTATTTACTCACCTCCATGCTGACGCCGTCGATGCCGAAATCAAAACTGACAAACGCAATGCCCCGTTGCAGTTGGGACAAATAGAGATTGAAGTCGTCGGGGACATCCTCAAACGTTGGCAATTGGTCACGCAAGCGGTCTATATACAAGCCCAGGTCAAACCATGTATTGATATTTTCCTGATTTAATTCTGTTAATAATTGTTCAGAAGATAAAGCTGACATAGAGATCCATCTTGATTGAGGGAGAAGTCAAAACGCAGACAAATCGCAGAAAAGGGACAGCAAGGCGAACTGTACCGGGGAGTTGATTTTAGTGACTCTCTCTGCATTTGCTGTTTAGAGAATCGCACATGAAGCAGGTAAGATCAAGTCTCACCGGGCATTCTACCAATGGTGTACACTTCTCTGCACAGACTCAAACAATATACGGACTTTTTGAGCAGCTACAGAAAAACAACTTGGATCAGAGGAATCAAGCCATGAGTGTGGAGAATCTCAAGCAGGTACTGAAGAAGATCGGATTGAAAAAACTGGATGCCATTTACTGGAACTTGTCGACTCCGGCATTGATCGAAGCCTCGGTGCGCCGCCGCGAGTCACACCTGGCTCACCATGGCGCCCTGGTCGTCAGAACAGGCGCCTACACGGGCAGAGCGGCTAACGACAAATTTATCGTCGATGAGCCAAGCAGCACTGAAAAAATCTGGTGGGGAGAAGTCAATCAATCCATTTCCGAGGAGAAGTTCGACACGCTCTATCAACGCGCCTGTACATTTCTGGAGGGTGAGGAGATCTTTGTGCAGGACTGCCTTGCCGGCGCCGATCCCAAACATGAAATGGCGGTGCGCATTATTACGCAGAAGGCCTGGCATAACCTGTTTGCAAGAAACATGTTCTTGCGGCCAGTGAATTTCGACCGTGACATCGAGGCAAACGAACCGCAGTTTACGGTTCTTCATGTGCCGGAATTTCATGCGACTCCGGAGGTGGACGGCACCAATTCCGAAGCTTTTATCATGATTCATTTTGGCAAACGAATCGTGCTGATCGGCGGGACCGGCTATGGTGGTGAAATCAAGAAGTCGATCTTTACTGTCATGAATTACCTGTTGCCGCAAAAGGGGGTCATGGCGATGCATGCATCCGCCAATATGGGTGGCAAAGACGACGTGGCGATCTTCTTTGGTCTCTCCGGAACTGGTAAAACAACCCTGTCGGCGGATCCGGAGCGCAAGTTGATCGGCGATGACGAAACCGGCTGGGATGATGACGGGGTGTTTAATTTCGAAGGTGGTTGCTACGCCAAGGTGATACGGCTTTCCGAAAAAACAGAGCCGGAGATCTATGCGACCACACGGCGTTTTGGAACCATTCTCGAAAATGTGCATCTCGATATCGATACGCGCCAACTCGACCTGGATGACCAGCGCTACACGGAAAACACCCGTGCAGCCTATCCTGTTACGCATATTCCCAATGCCATCTACCCCGGCATTGGCGGACATCCCACGCAAATCATCATGCTCACGGCGGATGCCTTCGGCGTGTTGCCGCCGGTCTCCAGGCTGACCAAGGAGCAGGCGATGTATCATTTTATCTCGGGCTATACGGCGAAAGTGGCCGGCACGGAGGCGGGAATCACCGAACCAACGCCAACCTTCAGCGCCTGCTTCGGCGCCCCCTTCATGGCGCTGCATCCGGCTGTCTACGCGGAGTTGCTGGGTGAACACATCCAGCATGATCATGTGCACTGCTGGCTGATCAATACCGGCTGGACCGGCGGCAGTTATGGAACCGGCGAACGTATCCATCTGCCGCATACCCGCGCCATGCTGAATGCTGCGATGAACGGCGAGCTGGATGATATACCAGTGCGCCGTGATCCGATTTTTCATCTCGATGTTCCCGAATCCTGTCCCGGAGTTCCAACAGAGATGCTCAATCCGGCAAGCACCTGGTCTGACCAGCAGGCTTATGAGGCTACAGCGCAGAAACTTGCCGCGGCATTTCGTGAAAACTTTCACAAATTTGCCGATATGGTTACTCCCGGAGTAAGGGAATCCGGACCTGGCGCCGGCTGATCACACTCCCTCTCACCTGGGAGAGTACCGGGGTGAAGGGTTTTGCTCCGCGTTCCTGTGCAGGTCGCACCATTAGAGTGCGTAGTGGAGAAGAGTAGCGTCGGGATTGCATGACGGAACAACCAGCAAGTAGTGCGAGTCCGTGAATTCATTGTTGGCATGGTAATTGCTCAGTTTGTAGGAAAGTTAGGAAATAGACTCGGAGCATCAACATGGCCAGTAACAAACTCAATCTCTTTGATTTCGACCAGGAGAAGATCCGCACCCTGCATCTGACATGGATAGCGTTCTTTGTCAGTTTCATGGTGTGGTTTGCGCACGCGCCGCTGATGCCGTTTATCCGTGAAGTGCTGGCGTTGGATGACCAGCAGGTCAAGGTGCTGCTGATTCTCAATGTTGCGATGACCATTCCGGCGCGCATCGTGGTCGGCATGCTGGTCGATCGCTACGGACCGCGCATCCTGTTTTCGGCGATCCTGATTCTGGGCGGCGCCATCAGCATCCTGTTCGCATTGGCCCAGGATTACGAGCAGCTTGCGTTGCTGCGGTTTCTCTCCGGATTCGTCGGTGCGGGCTTTGTCGTCGGCATCCGCATGATTTCCGAGTGGTTTCCAGCCCGCCAGACGGGCATTGCCCAGGGTATCTACGGAGGCTGGGGCAACTTTGGTTCGGCAGGCGCAGCCATGCTGCTGCCCTTTGTTGCCGCAAATATCGGCGGTGATGATGGCTGGCGCTACGCTATTATCGGCACAGCTCTGTTGTCGATCGCCTATGGCGCCTTCTATTACTGGCGCGCGCGCAATACCCCCAGGGGATCAACCTACTTCAAGCCAAAGAAGATGGGCGCCATGGAAGTCACCAGCGGCGGTGATTTGCTTCTCTATATGTTGATGAACATCCCGATGTTCCTGGCGCTGGGTGTGCTCACCTGGAAGCTGTCGCCGGCTAAAATGGGGCTGTTGAGTGCTCCCGCGAGTTATGCCATCTACCTGACCCTGATCGTTGTCTATCTGCTCCAGATCTGGAAGATCTGGCATCTCAACGCACATATATTGAAACAGCCTGTACCACAGATGCAGTGTTACAAATTCAAGCAGGTGGCGATTCTTGACCTGGCCTACATGGTGACCTTTGGCGCGGAGCTGGCGGTGGTGTCGATGCTGGCGCTCTTCTATGTCGATATGTTCGGCCTCGACAAGATTTGGGCGGGTGTGCTTGCCGGCATCTACCCGGTGATCAACCTGGTGGCGCGTCCTGCCGGTGGTATTTTTAGTGATAAGATCGGACGCCGACGCACATTGGTTATCCTCTTTATCGGCATCGTACTGAGTTTTCTGCTGTTGAGCCGCGTCGACTCCAGCTGGCCGGTGTGGATGGTTGTTGCTGCAACCATTCTCGGCGGCATCTTCTCCAAGGCGGGTTCCGGCGCAGTCTATGCCATGGCGCCGCTGATCCAGCGCCGCATGACCGGGCAGATTGCCGGCATGGTGGGCGCTTATGGCAACGTCGGCGGCGTGATCTTTTTGACGGTCAACTCCTTCGTCGAAACGCAGCTCTTCTTTCTGGTGATAGGCGCCACCGCTGGAGTCGTGCTCTTTTTTATCATGCTGTTTCTTGAAGAGCCAAAAGGACAGATGGTGGAGACGTTGCCGGATGGCGCCGTGCAGATGATCGATGTGAGTTGAGGGAGGTTTTAGACAGGTGTTAGGTTTTAGGTTTTAGGTGGAAATGGGTAGTCATCTTGCAGTTACGCTTGGGCAATGCTCTGATGCCGGCATCAAGCCGCACAACGAGGACTTTCACAGTGCTTTTATCCCTGATG
>JAUXDV010000155.1 GCA_030620735.1 Gammaproteobacteria bacterium | reverse complement strand
GCCTTCTTGTCGGCTGCTTTCTTATCGGCTGCCTTCTTATCGGCTGCTTTCTTGTCGGGTGCCGTTTTCTTTTCCAGCTCTTTGCGCCGCAGTTCCTCTTTTGCCTTTTCCCGCATTGCTACAATGCGTGGATCCTCGGGCATTCTGAGTCCCAGCACATTTTGCCTGATTTTACTCTTCTGAAGCTGCTGCAGCTTCTCCGCGAGCAGCGACTCCTCCACTACAACGACAATAGCATCCTCCGGTAGAGATTCATTCACCTCTGTTTCCGGATCATCCTCAGGTTCAGGAGGTTCATCCTCCAGCTCCGTCTCAATCGGCGCCGCAGAATCCATAAACTTCACTTCCGGCGATGCTCTGAAAAGCAGCATCAGCGCCAGATGAAAAAGTAATGCGAGAATCAAGGCGTAGGGGTTGCGTTTCAGCAGGTCAATCAACTAGAGAACCTCTGTAAATCCAGGGGGCGGGGGGGCGGGGAAAGGGATTCCTAACCACTCCCATCCGAGATAATCGTCATCAATTTGACCTGCTTACCCTTTTCCACACTCTGCTGAAGCGCCTGCAGGAGACGCAAAATATTGCCGTATTCCACTTTTTTATCGCCATAGACCATCACATCCCTGGCAGGGTCCTTGATCGTTAGCGCCAGGGTTGCAGCAAGCGCCTCCTCTTCGGAAGGAAGGAACTCACGCTCACCATCCTCGTTATAGAGAAAAAAGAGGCCGTTATTGGTCACACCCAGCACGATCGGCGGTTGCTCTTCGGCAACGCTGCCAGGGTCTCCCTGGCTCACCGGCAATTCGACATCGACATTCCTCACCAGCATGGGCGCTGTCACCATGAAGATAATCAGCAGCACCAGCATCACGTCGATATAGGGAACCACGTTGATTTCAGCGATAGGCTTGTTAGTGCGTGCGCGTCTCCTCATGGCTACATCTGCCGATGCAGAATATTGGCGAACTCTTCGCTGAAGTCATCAAAACGTCCCTCCAGACGATACACTTCGTTGCTATAGCGGTTGTAGGCAACCACGGCAGGGATTGCTGCAAACAGCCCCATGGCCGTGGCGATCAGCGCCTCGGAAATCCCCGGCGCAACCATGCTGAGACTCGCCTGCTTGACGCTCCCTAATGCGTGGAAAGAGGTCATGATCCCCCACACAGTGCCGAAGAGTCCGACATAGGGGCTGGTCGAACCAATCGTCGCCAGCATCGGCAGGAAGCGCTCCAGGCTCTCGGTTTCACGGTTCATGGCGACCTTCATGGCACGTATTGAACCGCCCAGAACGGCGTCACGTTCTATATCCGGCTGCTCCTGCAGTTTGATAAACTCGGTAAAGCCCGCAACAAAAACGGCGGCCAAAGGACCATCCCTGTCTTCATCACTCTTCTTGTAGAGCCGCTCTATGTCGGCACCGCCCCAGAATTTTTTCTCGAAACTTTTTGACAGCTTTCTGGCGCGGGATGTTGCCCTGGCGCGATCGATGATGATGGCCCAGGAGACAATGGAGGCAAGCACCAGGATCGCCATCACTACTTTTACCACGGGACTGGCGCCCATGATCAATCCAAAAATATCGATATCACCGGACATTACTTAAATCTCGTCATTTGGGTTAAATTCATTGTATTTTACGAATAATCGTTTGTGGGATGGCCGTGGGTTTAAAACTGGAGGCGTCAACACAGGCCAGCAATATTTCACCCTGGCACAACAGCACATCGTCACGACACACCTGCTGTTCAAACAGCAGTGACGCCCGGCCTCTTTTCTTGAGTATCAACGAAACATCCAGCAGTTCATCCAGTCGCGCCGGTTGAAGATAATCAACAGATGCGCGACGCACTGCAAAAACAACGCCCTGCTGATCTGCGAGCACCTGGTTATCAAAACCCAGAGTGCGCAGCCATTCACTGCGCGCCCGCTCCATATAGGCCAGATAATTGGCGTAATAGACAACCCCTCCGGCATCCGTATCTTCGTAATAGACACGCACTTGCCAAATAAATTTCGACAATATCATTCACCTCATGAACGGTGGCCAGGAGCCTGTGACGGGCATCAGCACAGAAAAACCATCGTATTATATACTGTAAATGAACAAGATAAGAGACCTTTTCGCTGCACTTTATCATGACTTAACGAAACATCTTGGTAACTATTCAGCGCATACGAGATCGTCACTGCTATCGGGAAGTTGTTTATGGACAACTCCTTAATCTTTAACAAAATTGCAATCCGGGCATTGACAAGCAACCATAAAAAGCGGACAATCCCGCCTCTTTATTTAGCCTTAATCGGCATCCAGATGATCTCAGGAGATAATAGTGGCTAACTCAGCACAAGCCCGCAAACGTGTTCGTCAGGCAGAAAATGCCCGCGGTCGTAATACATCTCAACGCAGTATGATGCGCACCCACCTGAAAAAGGTTGTGAACGCCATCGATGCAGGTGACAAAGAGGCCGCACAAGCTGCATACACAGCTGCTGTACCGGTAATTGACCGCTCGGCAGGCAAAGGATTGATCCATGCCAACAAGGCAGCGCGTCATAAATCACGACTGAATACACAAATTCGCGCCATGTAACGACATCAGGCTCAGACCTGAAATTGTTACGGATCCATAAAAGCCTGCTTCCATACTATTGGAAGCAGGCTTTTTACATTTGAATGCAGGGTGGCGCAGGCGGAGTGGATCCCGCCATTCCCGGTGCAATGCGCTCCGCTTGTTGCACCCTACGCTCATTTCACGGATAAACCATAAATTGGCATCCAGAATTTTTCATCCGACCATTTTTCATGTCAACTACACAACGCATTAGCAATCTGCTGCAACAGTGGTCACAACAAGTTGATAAATCATTTGTGCTGAATGCAGATTTTACTCGACAGGCCAGGATAGTGCTGGCCGCAAGCGAGTACGCGCTTCATTACTTTGAGGCGGAGCCTCAACGCATAATCCCGCTGCATGAGAGCGGCGCACTGCAACAACAGCCTCTGCCAGGCGAGTTCTCTGCATTGCTTGAAGAACGTATTGCAGGAGTTGGCAATGAAGAGCAGCTGCAGCGTCAACTGCGTCTATTCCGCCAGCAGCAGATGGTGCGCATCATCTGGCGCGATCTGACACAAACCGCCGACCTGGATGAAACCCTTGAATCCCTGAGCGCCCTGGCCGACGCATCGATTCAGCTTGCACTGCACTATCTCTATCAGCAGCAGCTGCGGAACCTTGGAACGCCGCGTGATACTGATGGCGACGCCCAGCAACTCGTCGTCATCGCCATGGGGAAGCTCGGCGCACGCGAACTCAACCTCTCATCTGACATCGACCTGGTCTACTGCTTCCCCTCCGGGGGAGAGACTGACGGCAGGCGCACTCTCTCCAACGATGAGTTTTTCACACGCCTGTGCCAAAAACTGACCAGGGCGCTCAACTCGCGCACTGTTGACGGCTTTGTCTTTCGGGTTGATACACGCCTGCGTCCATTTGGCCAGTCCGGGCCACTGGCGCCCAACTTCGACTTCATGGAGAACTACTACCAGTCGCAGGCCAGGGAGTGGGAGCGCTACGCCATGATCAAGGCGCGTATCGTAGCCGGCGACATGCGGGCCGGGGCTTCATTATTGAAGATGCTGCGTCCCTTTGTCTATCGCCGCTATCTGGACTACGGCGCTATTGATTCGCTGCGCAAACTCAAGCAGCTCATCAACGACGACATGCAGCGCAAGGGGATGCGCAATAACATCAAGCTCGGTCCCGGCGGAATTCGGGAGATCGAATTTCTTGGGCAAACATTCCAATTGATACGGGGCGGGCGGGAGAGTGAACTGCAGATTGCCCCAATCCAGGAGGTGCTGGGCATTCTGGCTGACAAAAACATTCTTCCTCAAACGACTGTCAGGGAACTCATCGATGCCTATCGTTTTCTGCGTCTTGTCGAAAACCGCATCCAGGCGTGGCGCGATGAACAAAGTCATCAGCTGCCGGAAAATGAAGAGGGGCTTGAACGCATTGCGCTCACCATGGGCTTCGCAACAGCAGAGAGCTTCACGACTGAACTGACTCGCCATCGCGCCAGTGTACAACATCATTTCGAACAACTCTTCAATGATACGGAACAACAACTCTCCCCGCTGGAGGCAGTATGGAGTAACCCGGAGCAACAGCAGCAGCAACTTATTGAAGCTGGCTTCAGGGAGAGTGAAAGAGCCACAAAACTGATACAGGATCTGCAGCGGAATCATTCGCTGCAGAGAGCCGGAGAACGGGGTCGCCAGTTACTCGACACACTGATGCCGCGCTTGCTGGCATTGACAGCGAAGCGCAGCAACCCCGAGGAGACGCTGGAGCGTCTCAGTGCAGTGATCGTGGCCATTGCACGCCGCACCACCTATCTTGAGCTGCTCAGTGAAAACCAGAGTGCGCTGGAGCAGTTGATCAGCCTGCTCAGCGCCAGCCCATGGTTCATGCAGTGGATCGTGCGCCAGCCGCTGCTGCTTGATCAACTCATCGACCACCGGCTCCTCTATCAGCCGCTGAGCCGCGATGCGCTGTCCGATGAACTCAGCAGCATGCTGCAACGCGTCGAGGGCGACCTGGAGCAGGAGATGGAGATGTTGCGCCATTTCGTTGCCACCAACCGTTTGCGCGTTGCCGCAGCTGACATCTCCACTATTATCCCACTGATGGTGGTCAGCGATTATCTCTCCGAGATAGCCGAAGTGACGCTCGACGCAGCACTGAAAATCGCCTGGCGGGATCTCAGTGTACGTCATGGCTGTCCGCCGGGAACAACTGCTGATGCCATGGGATTCGCCATTGTCGGCTATGGGAAGCTTGGCGGCATCGAGCTTGGTTATGGCTCGGACCTGGATCTGCTATTCTTGCACAATGCAGCAATGAACAGTATGACTGGTGGTGAGAAATCTATTGCAGCAGAAAACTATTATGCGCGCATGGCGCAGCGCCTGATCCATCTTCTGACCGCCATCACCCCTTCCGGCAGGGCGTATGAAATTGATATGCGGTTGCGTCCCAATGGCGCCTCAGGTCTGCTGGTGAGCAGCCTTAAGGCTTTTGAATCCTACCAGCAGGAGCAGGCCTGGATATGGGAACACCAGGCGCTGGTGCGTAGCCGTGCTGTAAGCGGCGACCAGGCGGTGATCTCCGCATTTCACGCGATCCGCCGGC
>JAUXDV010000151.1 GCA_030620735.1 Gammaproteobacteria bacterium | reverse complement strand
CGCTTCATGGGGGCGGCAACAGGCGCCTTTGTTACCGCAATCATCCAGTCCTCCTCAGTCACCACGGTACTGGTAGTCGGTTTCATCACCGCTGGCCTTATGTCCATGGCGCAATCGATCGGCGTCATTATGGGAGCGAATATCGGCACCACCGTTACAGCATGGCTGATTACCCTGCTGGGTTTTAAGGTCAGCATCAGTGCGCTTGCACTGCCATTTGTCGGGTTGGGGTTTTTGCTCACCCTGGCAAAGAACAAAACACGCAAGCAGTGGGGCTATTTCGTCATCGGCCTGGCGCTGCTCTTTATCGGGCTGCAGTTTCTCAAGGATGCGGTTCCCGATATCAACCATCATCCCGAGGCGCTGGAGTTTCTTGCCGAGTATTCCGGAAAGGGGTTTCTCTCAGTAATGCTGTTTTTGTTGATCGGCGCGCTAATGACGATAGTGGTGCAGTCTTCCAGTGCGACCATGGCGATCACTCTGATTATGTGTTTTGAGGGGTGGATTTCCTTTGATATGGCGGCCGCGATGGTTCTTGGTCAAAATATCGGCACTACCATCACTGCGAATATCGCCTCACTGGTGGCCAATTACCAAGCCAAGCGCACGGCAAGAGCGCATTTTATTTTCAATGTGATGGGCGTCCTGGGGACGCTGATTGTGTTTTATCCATTTCTGAATATTGTTGATGCATTCGTTACGGATATCGAGGGCGTCTCGCCATTTGTAGAGGCTGCCGCAATTCCAGTAGCGCTCTCTGTTTTCCATACTGCGTTCAATCTGATGAATACATTTATTCTGATCTGGTTTATTCCTCAGATCGCCAGGATCGTTACGGTTCTGGTTCCGCAACAGATCGATCCAAAAAAGCGTATCGACCAGCCCAAATTTCTCTCCAAAGCCGCATTGGAGTATCCACAGACCGGCTTGCAGGCATTACTGAATGAATCGAAACGCCTGTTTGAGAAAACAACCTACATGGTGTTGGCGCACGGCCTGAATGTCCATCGCAGTGAGATCGAGTCTGAACACATGTTTAACCATATACCACAAAGCACGGCGGTGATTCACTGCGATATCGATGATGTCTATTACCGTAAGATCAAGCTGATCTATAACACCATCGTGGAGTTCGCAACCAGCCTGCTGAGCAACTTTACCCTGAGTGAAGAGAAGATCGGGCAAATCAGGCATATGCTTGTCGCCAATCGACTCATGGTGCAAATCGTCAAGGATATGAAGCCGCTTCACAAGAACATGACGCGCTACATCTCGTCAGACAACCCTGTGATCAGGCAGCAGTACAATGTGATGCGCATGGTGATACTGGAGATGAGCCGCCATATTCACCAGATCAAGAGTTCGGAACATCCTGATAAGCATCTGCAGAAGCTGAAAAAACTCAAGGAGAAAGTGGAGCGCCATGATGTGCTCATGGACGGCACGATCGACAGGCTGGTCAGGAGTAGTGAAATTAGCAGTGAGATGGCAACTTCACTGATGAATGACAGTGTCTATACGACAACTATCAGCCGCAACCTGGTTGCCATTGTTGAACTGCTCTATATTCAATCCGACACTATTTTTGACGACAACGGGGCAGAGATGGTTGAACGGGATGAAGCAGTTGTAGAGTCCTGAAGTGTGATGCCGGGAATCTATTCAGTACGGAGAGAGCGGTGCAGAAAAAAGCCACCGTCATGGGAGGCGGTGGATTTTGATGCGATGTTTGTTATCGGGTTCAGGCAGCCTCGTCATAACAGAGTTCTTCGTCAGATTCGATCATCATCTCAACGATAACTTCCATCTCAGCCGGATAGTCTGAAGCTATTTCGCGCCACTCTTCACAGTCGATGTTCAGGATATTATTCATGGCTTATATCTCGCCTATTTAAAATATAAGCATATACTAATATTGCTGGGTGCAGCTGTCAAATGAGATATGTCAAAAATGGATGCTTCTTCCTTTGTAAGAAATCCCGCAATAGACTGTCTAATGTTTGCACCCATGGCAATGAATTCTTTATAAAATCACGAGCAGATCTACGATATGAAACATCAACTCATCACATTTGCTATTGTTTGTTTTTTGCTGTCAGGCGTGACGACAGTGTTGGCTAAGGCAAACGATGCTGAACCTGAAATTGCCTGGCAGCCATCCTCTGCCGCCATCTATGAACAGGCAAAACAGCAAAACAAGCTGGTTTTTCTTGATTTGACCGCTGAATGGTGTCAGTTTTGCAAAAAGATGGATGAGACCACCTTTCGTGATGCGGATGTTGTTGCCTATATCAATGAACATTTTCTGCCTGTGCGAGTCAGCGACGAAGGAGTGGGGGATCTGGTCGAACATTATCGCCAGCACGCACGCCCCGGAACAGTGATGCTGAATGCTGATGGCATTGAGATATTGCACAAACGCGGATATCTTAACCCGCAGTTGATGCTGTGGATGATGATGGCGGTGGTGCAGAATCCCTCTCCTGAAGCACATAAGTAGTAAGATATCCTGTAACAATTCAATAGCACCGTAGAGGAAGCAGGGTTGATGAGAAATTGCAGCACATTGACGAATAAAGAAGGGGGACAGTTTGGATAGACGCTATTTTCTGAAAATCACTTCGGCAGGCGCTGCAGCAACAGCGGTGACAACTGCAGCGATGCCGCTGTTTTCAGCTCCGAAACAGCAAACAGGTGGCGATGATGGATTATCAGATGAACAGTGGCAGACACTGGATGCCGTGTTGGAACATCTGTTTCCATCTGAGGCCGAAGCACCCGGCGCCCGGGATGTCATGGCATTGCACTGGCTTCAAACGGTGCTGCTTGATGATGAAACAGAGGAAGTCCACAAGCAATTTCTGCGCGCAGGTGTGGCGCAGGTCGATGAGACATCCGCAGAGTTGTATCAAAAAGCATTTGCAGCATTGCAGAATGAACAGCGCGAGGCAGTATTGCGCCATATGGAAAAAAGCAAACAGCAGGGTCGGGCGTGGCTGCAGGAGATGATCCGCTATATTTTCGAAGCGCTGCTGAGTGACCCGGTCTATGGCGGCAATCCACAGGCCGCCGGCTGGAAATGGCTGCAGCACATTCCGGGATTTCCCCGCCCGCCGAAAGAGAAGAGATATTTTCTGCTATGAAACGAGTTGCAACATGAGCCACGACTTTGATGTGTGTGTGATCGGAAGCGGCGCCGGCGGCGGGCCTGTCGCCTATGCCCTGGCTGAAGCCGGGTATTCTGTGGTGGTGCTGGAGAAGGGGCCCTGGTACACCGAGGAGGATTACTACAAGGATGAGCTCGCCTGTTGTATCCGCAACGCCTATACACCGGATCTGAAGGAGCAGAGCCATGTGGTAGAAACCGAATTGGACGAGGGCGGTTGGAAGCGGCGGGAAACAGCGCAGGATACCTCCTGGAATTTGTGGAATGGCAATGTCGTGGGTGGCTCGTCGAACTTCATGAGTGGTTTTTTCCATCGTCTCAAACCCGTTGATTTCAAACAGCTCTCGACCTTTGGCCCCATCGAGGGAGCTAATGTGGTGGACTGGCCTATCAGTTATGATGATCTCGAACCCTATTACACAAAGGTGGAGCAGGTTGTTGGCATATCCGGCAAGGTGGTCGATCATCCGCATCAGGAACCGCGCAGCACAGCTGATTTTCCCTATCCGCCTACAGCAGAACATCCCGTCTCCGGGCTGATCGACCAAGCATGTGACAAGCTTGGCATCCACTCGGTGCCGATGCCGCGCGCCATTCTCTCAAAGCCTGATCTGGGGCGTCAAAGCTGCAGCTATAACGGCTACTGTGGAAGTTACGGCTGTGCGACCGGCGCCAAGGGGAGTTCCCGGGCGGCGCTGCTGAACCATGCAGTCGCCGGCGGCAGATGCAAAATCCTGCCCGACTCCCAGGTAACCCGTCTGCAGAGTGACAGCAACGGGCGGATCACGGCGGTGGAGTATCGTGATAAAAATGATGACATCAAGCATGTCGATGCGTCTCTCTACGTGGTGGCCTGCCAGGCCGTTGAAACATCGCGCCTGCTTTTGAATTCCACGGGTGAGAAGCATCCACACGGACTGGCCAACAACAGCGGCCAGGTGGGGAAAAACCTGCTGTTCGCCGGTGGCGGTGCAGGTTCCGGCAGGCTGCGTTATGCTGATTTCTCTACTGAAAAGGCTGAAGCGATGCGCCAGATCGGCCCCTTCATCAACCGATCCATTTACGACTACTACGTGATTGATGATGCTGACTTTGGAGCGAAACAGAAGGGCGGCACTATCGATTTCGTACACCTGCACCCCAATCCGATTTCGCGTGCAACCCGGCAGATGCGTGGCTCAGACGGGTTGCTGTGGGGCAAGCCGCTGAAACGCAGACTGGAACAGCATTTTCGCGAAAGCAGCTACATCAAGATCGAGGCATTCTGCGACTGGCTGCCGGTCGATGACTGCTTTGTCTCACTGGATTCAAAGGTCAGGGACAAGTGGAATATGCCGGTGGCCAAGGCGCGCCTGGGATTTCATGTGCGCAATTTGCAGGTGGGTTGGTACCTGGCGTCAAAAGGCGCCGAAGTCCTGAAAGCTATGGGGGCTGAAAATGTGGTATCTTTTGCATCGGGCTCACCGCCTCTGAATCTCATGGCCGGTGGATGCCGTTTTGGTGATGATGCCGAAACTTCGGTGCTGAATGCAGACTGCCGGGCGCACGATGTCGACAACCTCTACATCACCGATGGCAGTTTTATGCCCGGTGCAGGCAGTGCGCCTTTCACCTGGACCATCTACGCCAACGCTTTTCGTGTTGCCGACAAGCTCATAGAGCGGCTCGGTGGCAACAAACTTCAACATTCATAAAATAACCTGGAAAGAGTAATCATGAAAAAACAGCTGTTAGCCATTGCATTGATGCTTCCCCTGATTGCACATGCAGAAATCGATATCATCACCAAAGAGAGCGCCCATGACGTACAGCAGACCATGGACAAACTCGAGGCGAAGCTAAAAGAGAACGATGTTCACATCTTTGCCCGCATTGACCACAAGATGAATGCCGCAGAAGTTGGTATGACACTGGGAGATTCACAGCTGCTGATCTTCGGCAAGCCGCAAGCAGGCACCAAGATCATGCTGAATGACATGGCGGCAGGTCTGGATCTGCCGATGAAAATCCTGGTCTACACGGCTCCAGATGGAAAGACATGGCTGAAATACCGCAACCCGCAGTGGCTGAAAGAGGATTACGCTCTTGATGAGTGTGTCGTC
>JAUXDV010000297.1 GCA_030620735.1 Gammaproteobacteria bacterium | reverse complement strand
TACTGCTCCCGGTACTTGCGCACCACATAGAGAGCAATCACATTCAGAATCAGTGTCGTCACAAACAACATCAGTCCCAGCGCAAAAGCCGCCAGTGTCTTGGGACTGTCAAACTCCTGGTCGCCCGTCAGCAGTGTCACGATTTGCACCGTGACTGTCGTCACTGCATCGAGTGGATTTGCCGTCATTTTTGCAGCCAGGCCTGCAGCCATCACCACGATCATGGTCTCACCGATGGCGCGTGAGACCGCCAGCAGAACGCCGCCAACGATACCCGGCAGTGCAGCCGGAATAATCACCTTGCGCACCGTCTCTGCCCTGGTCGCTCCAAGCGCATAGGATCCTTCACGCATCGCCTCGGGCACAGCATTGATCACATCATCCGACAGCGAGGAGATAAAGGGAATAATCATCACACCAATCACAATGCCTGCAGCCAGCGCGCTCTCGGATGCAACGGATAGCCCCACTGACTCTCCCATAGTGCGAATCAGCGGCGCGACGGTGAGCGCAGCAAAAAAGCCGTAAACGACAGTAGGAATACCCGCCAGAATCTCCAGCACAGGTTTTGCGAAACTGCGAAATTTCGGCGTGGCAAACTGGGTCAGGTAGATTGCGGTCATGAGGCCGAGAGGAACCGCGATAACCATCGCAATAGCGGCAATCATCATGGTTCCCAGGAACAACGGAACAGCGCCGAATGCCCCGGAAGAACCCACCTGGTCCGAGCGCATTGCTGTTTGCGGACTCCAATGCAGGCCAAACAGAAAATCCCACACAGGGACAGCTTCAAAAAAGCGCAATGCTTCAAACAGAACTGACAACACAATACCAATAGTTGTCGCCACAGCAATGCCGGAACTCAGCATCAAGACGACAAGCGTCACTCTTTCGACGGCATTGCGTGCCTGAAAATGTTGTGAAATCCGGCTTGCTCCCCAGGTAATCCCGGCAAGCGCCAGCACCAGCACCAGCGCTGTTTTGAACCAGGCGCTCAACTCCTGCATATGCTGCAGATAGGCGATCGCATCAATTTTTACCTGATCAGCCTGCTGTGCCAGATCCTCTGATGCTGCAATCAGCTTGAGATCATTCAAATAGAGTCCAAGCTGGCTTTCGGGCAGGTTTTGCACCTCTGCCGGCAGTGAAGCTATCAGCTGCTGGTTCAATACCATAGGCTCCAGCATACTCCACAACAGCAGCGCAAGCAGCGCCGGCAATCCGCACCAGAGCGCCGTCATATAGCCATAGTATCTCGGCAGGGAGTGGAGATGGCGAACGCCCCCACTGGCGGCGGCAACGGCAAGTGAACGCTTGCGCCCGTAGAGATAGGCCAGGATGGCAAGGCCGATGAGTGTCACCAGCAGTGTGGTTGAATTCATATTGAGTTATTCTAGATTCGTAGGATGCTACTGAGAAACGCAGCGCATCAATCGCGTGATCTCTTGCTCTGAACCACGGAACACACAGAAAAGTGAGTTAAAGTCATTCCGTCTATTCCGTGTGTTCCGTGGTAAAAAAATACATTGTTGTTTTCTATGTTTAGAGTTCCAGAGCCTTCATGCCGACAGAGTTTTCACGAACCTCTTTACGCAATTTTTCAGGCATTGGAATCAACCCCTTGTCAGCCAGATAGCCCTCCTCTCCCATTGCCGCTTCGCTGGTGAACTCGGTCACATACTCCACCATTCCCGGAATACGTCCGACATGCGCCTTTTTTACATAGAAATAGAGCGGACGCGAAACAGGGTAGCTGCCATCGGCGATATTATCAAACGTTGGCACACTGCCACCGATCGTCGAGCCCTGTACTTTATCGGCATTTTGATCGAGAAAGCTGAAACCAAAGACACCCAGCGCTTTCGGGTTGGCGGTCAGTTTCTGCACGATCAGGTTATCATTTTCGCCTGCTTCGATGTATGCGCCATCTTCACGCACAGAGTGACAAACTCTCTTGTAGCTGCTCTTGTCGCTCTTTTTCATCGCCTTGATCCAGTCAAACGTCTTGCAGCCGCCTTCGAGCGCCAGTTCGGCAAAGGCGTCGCGGGTGCCGGATGTCGGGGGAGGCCCCAGCACCTCGATCTTGCTTGCGGGCAATGCTGGATTTACATCTTTCCAGGTCTTGTAAGGGTTGGCCACCAGTGTCTCGCCGCCGTCTTTGGCGGGAACCTCTTTCGCCAGTGCAAGGAAGATATCCTTGAGCGTCAGTTTCATCACCCCGGATTTCTTTGAGTTGGCGATGACAATGCCGTCATAACCGATCATCACCTCGGTGATGCCTGTAACGCCATTTTTTTGACACATCTCGAATTCGCTCTTCTTGATGCGGCGCGACGCATTGGTCATGTCAGGCGTATCGATGCCATCGCCGGCGCAGAAGAGTTTCATGCCCCCGCCCGTGCCGGTCGATTCGATCTTGGGTGTCTTGAAGTCTGTTCCCTTGCCAAAGCGCTCTGCAACCACCGTTGCAAATGGATAGACAGTCGACGAACCCATAACGCTGATGGTGTCACGTCCGGCCGCCTGCGCGGCATTCATGCTGAGTGCTGCGACTGCAGCAGATAAAACAAGCTTTTTCATCGGATAATATTCCTGTCAGTAAAATTACAG
>JAUXDV010000243.1 GCA_030620735.1 Gammaproteobacteria bacterium | reverse complement strand
TCGATACCCAGCAGCTTTTCGATCGCCAGCACATAGCCATGCTCGTTGCACATCATCGAGACATAGTCGAGACGATCCATGTAGCCGATGCTCTGGTTGAAAGGCTTGCTTTCAGCCAGTTTTTCGGTGCCGCGATGCAGCAGGCCGACATGCGGATCTGCGCGCATGACGGTTTCACCATCCATCTCGAGAATCAGACGCAGCACGCCGTGCGCAGCCGGATGCTGCGGACCGAAGTTGACGGTGTAATTACGAATCTCAGACATCAGCTTGCTCTGCCTCCGGCTCGGCTTCAGGCTCTGGCTTCCAGCCCTCTTCATAACGGCTGTCTTCACGGATAACGCGCGCCACCAGCGTACGCTGCTCGATGCTCACAGGTTCATAGATGACACGTTTCTGCTCCGGGTCATAGCGCATCTCGACATGCCCCTCCAGAGGGAAGTCCTTGCGCAGCGGATGGCCGACAAAGCCATAATCCGTCAGCAGGCGGCGCAGATCGGGGTGTCCCTGAAAGAGTATTCCGAAGAGATCAAAAGCCTCGCGCTCGAACCAGTTTGCCGCGCTCCAGATATCCACTACGGAGTCGACAATCGGAGCATCGGAATCCAGCAGGGTCTTGACACGCAGGCGGTGATTCAGGGTTGTCGAGAGCAGGTGATAAACCGCAGCAAAGCGATTATGCGGGTCCGGAGAAACCGCCTCTCTGTGCGCCCCCCGGCTGAAGCCCTGATTGCGTGTTGACCACTCGGAACCGCCATAGGTCGATAGATCGACTCCGCAGACATCAATGCACTGCCCAAATTGAAATCTTCTGCCATCACGCAGCTGCTGCATGATTGTCAGCAGTTGATCGCGTGGAATATCCAGAGTCAGTTCAGCGTGCGCTCGATGAACGACAACGCCGTCAACCGAGCCAAAGGCTTCAGTCAGTTCATCAGCAAGTGCGTCAAGCCGCTCGTCAAGCGTCATTCTTATATCCTGTCAATCTGGTCATCTGCCGTTAACGTGCAATGGTATTGGTGCGCCTGATTTTATTCTGCAATTGTAATATTCCATACAGCAACGCCTCTGCCGTCGGCGGACAGCCCGGCACATAGACATCGACAGGAACGATGCGGTCACAGCCACGCACCACAGCATAGGAGTAGTGATAATAGCCGCCGCCGTTGGCGCAGGATCCCATGGAGATCACCCAGCGCGGCTCCGGCATCTGGTCATAAACCTTGCGCAGCGCAGGCGCCATTTTATTCACCAGGGTGCCAGCAACGATCATCACGTCAGACTGGCGCGGACTGGGGCGGAAGACAATGCCGAAGCGATCCAGATCATAACGGGAAGCGCCTGCCTGCATCATCTCAACTGCGCAGCAGGCAAGGCCGAAAGTCATTGGCCACATGGAGCCGGTGCGCGCCCAGTTGATCAGCTTGTCTGCGGAGGTAGTGACAAATCCCTCTTTGAGAAGACCCTCTATTCCCATTCCAGCGCCCCCTTGACCCACTCGTAGATAAAACCGACCACCAGAATCCCCAGAAACAGCACCATCGCCCAGAAGCCGACCATGCCGACATCCTCGAGAACGACGGCCCAGGGGAAGAGAAATGCAATCTCCAGGTCAAAAATGATAAACAGGATGGCGACCAGGTAGTAGCGCACATCAAACTTCATGCGCGTATCTTCGAAGACCTCGAAACCACACTCATAAGGCGACACTTTTTGACTATCCGGCTTGTGGGCACCAAGCACGAAACCGAGGCCAACTACAACACCGCCGATGATCACTGCGAGTGTAATAAAAACCAGGATTGGAAGATAGTTTTCAAGCATATCAGGTGACTTTATCAACAGGGCCGGTCAGGCATGGCGTAACCAGCATTTATCACAATTATTACGTGAGACGCAGTCTACTGCCAACCGGCAAACTCTGTCAAGCCTGGTATGGTCGGCATATTCGCGTGTAATTCAGTGCCTTATCAAATACTTTTGCAGGCATAAAAAAACGGTATCATCTGCATGGATGATACCGTTTCAAGGATGGTGCCGAAGGCCGGACTCGAACCGGCACGGCTTACGCCACTACCCCCTCAAGATAGCGTGTCTACCAATTCCACCACTTCGGCAAAAATTCGTTTACTCTGTGATCTGCTTGTCACTTTTTCCGTCTGGAGCGGCTGCTTCAGACTCCGTTTTCTCATCCGCAGCTGGAGTTTCAGGTGCGGGAATATCGGGCGTATCAGAAACAACTTCCTCAACTATCGCCTCGGGAATATCGGGCAAATCTGTTGGGGGAACGACCTTTACGGGTTCAACTGATAAAGCCGGTTCGGCATCCATCAACCCGGGCTCATCCGCTCCCTGCAGGGCGTACCAGCCAAGCGCCATGGCGATAACAAACCAGGCGGCAGCCAGCACCGCGGTCGTTCGACTCAGGAAATTTGCCGAGCCGGTGGCGCCAAAGACTGTCGCAGATGCGCCGCTGCCAAATGCTGCGCCCGCATCCGCACCCTTGCCGTGCTGCAGCAGAATCAGCGAGACCATCGCAATGGATGTCAATAGAAAGAAAACAACGAGTACGCTTTGCATGATCTGAAGTCCCGGCTCAGTTCGCTGCCAGCGCAATCGCCAGAAAATCTTCTGCTTTTAAAGATGCTCCGCCAATCAAACCGCCATCGATATCAGCCTGCGCAAGCAATTCTTCCGCATTCGAAGCATTCATGCTTCCGCCATAGAGTATCTGAATTTTATCAGCGACAGTGGCATCACTTTTTGCGATGCGGGCACGAATAGTTGCGTGTGCATCCTGCGCCATTTCAGGCGTTGCTGTTTTACCGGTGCCGATAGCCCATACAGGCTCATAAGCGACAACACCTTTACCGAGATTATCGATTCCGACACGCGTGATGACGGCTTCAATTTGACGCACGACAACCGCTTCGGTAACTCCCTGTTCACGTTCATCCAGGGTTTCACCAATACAAAGCACCGGAATGAGGCCGGCGTTGAGCGCTACCTCAAACTTCTCAGCGACGGCCGCATCGCCTTCCTGATGATAGGAGCGGCGCTCGGAGTGTCCGACCAGCACATATTTGCAAGCGAAATCACTCAGCATCGAGGCAGAGATCTCGCCGGTGTAGGCGCCGGATTCATGTACGGAGAGATCCTCACCGCCCCATGTCACTGCAGAATCTTTAAGCAAATCCTGAACCAGCGGAATATAGATAGCGGGCGCGCATACAGCGACTTCCGCTTTCGCTACGTCTCCCATGCCCGCCTTCACACCAGTGAGCAGTGCTGTGATGCTCTCTAGCGAGCCATTCATTTTCCAGTTACCGGCAATCAGGGGTTGGCGCATGTTGTTCTCCACTGCGAGAAATCTGTTTAATCGTCTGTTTCGATTGTTTATTTCAATCAAAAATTTGGTGCCC
>JAUXDV010000231.1 GCA_030620735.1 Gammaproteobacteria bacterium | reverse complement strand
CAGCCCCGATTCGCAACAAATTATCATATATCAATACCCCCTGCTGCAGATGAAATCGCAGCAGCCGCTCAATACTCCGGTATTTCTCTGGAATTGCATAGAACGCCTTGCAAATCACTGGAAATTAGTTAACTAGTTACTTTATATTTACAATATATCCATTTGTTTATATTATCTATATTAATTTCGTATATCCACTATTTGATATCTGTGTACAATACCAGGGAATCTCTGAATAAGTTCATGGGATGGAGGTTCAGGGGAGATCCATGTAGGCGAAGCGACTTGATCAGAGCATATCTGATAAAGAGCGGATGCTGTCACAATTCTGCAAATCACTATTTCATCATTTTCGGAGGAGAGAGATGACACAAAATATTACACCGATGAGCCATCGTCTGGATCAACTGGAGCAGCATCTGGAGACTGAAAACCCGGTGCTGCTGGAGACCATCAAGGGATTTCGCCAACTCGACAGGGTCGGCCATAAACTTGGGCTACTGGCAGATAATGATTCATTCGCGACACAAATTACATGGTGGCCGCTGATCTCTGTTCTGGGAACCTTTTCTGCCGGAAAATCAACCTTCATCAATCACTTCATCGGTCATGATTTGCAGCGCAGCGGCAATCAGGCTGTTGACGATATGTTTACCGTCATCTGCTACAACCAGCAGCAGGCGGCGCATGCACTGCCCGGAGTCGCCCTCGACTCTGATCCCCGCTTCCCCTTCTACCGCATCAGTGATGACATCGAAGAGGCCGCCCGCGGCGAAGGAACTCGCGTCGATGCTTACCTGCAGCTGAAAACCACTCCGAGTGAAAATCTGCGCGGAAAAATCCTTATCGACTCTCCAGGATTCGACGCTGATGCACAACGCACTGCGACACTGCGGATTACAGATCACATCATCGATCTCTCCGATCTGGTGCTGGTCTTTTTTGACGCACGCCACCCTGAACCCGGCGCCATGCGCGACACCCTGGATCACCTTGTCAGCAGCACCATCAAACGTTCGGATTCGGGGAAATTCCTCTACATCCTGAACCAGATGGATACCGCTGCACGCGAAGACAACACCGAAGAGATCGTCGCTGCATGGCAGCGCGCACTGGGTGAACGGGGACTCACTGCAGGCCGGTTCTACACCATCTACAATCCTGATGCAGCCACCCCGATTACAGATGATGCAGTGCGCGAACGTTTTGAAGCTAAACGCGATCATGACATGGGTGAGATTCACAGCCGCATGCAGCAGGTCGAGGTGCAGCGCGCCTACCGGGTCGTCGCATCGCTTGAAAATACCGCCAGGGATATCGAAACAAAAGCCGTCCCCGCACTGCAGGAGTTGCTGAGAAAATGGCGTGAGCGCACACTGCTCGGCGACGCAATTCTGTTTGGTTTCGTGATCGTACTCTACCTCGGCTGGAACGGTCTCAGCCTGACTCTCCCTTTTGTGCCGGCAGAACCGCCGGTGAGCTGGATCATCACCCTCGGCCTGCTGTTTGTGGTGCTGTTTGGCGCACATTTCGTGAGCCGCAATCTGGCGGCCATGAGCCTCACAGGCGCCGTGCATAAAGCTGCCGCAGACATTGGCAACCGCCTCGACCTGGTCTCCGCTTTCCGCAAGAGCACCGGCGCTTTCCACTCCATTTTTCTGGGACGCGCCGCAGGCTGGGGGCCTCTAACCCGCAGACGACTCAGTCAAATACGCCAGAACACCGATAATTACGTGCAAAAACTCAACGACAGGTTCACCAATCCATCCGGAGAGGGGCAGCCAGCTGCTCATCATGCCTCCCAGGCAGCCAGCGAGCCTGCTCCTGAGCCTGTCGATGAGGTAACAGAGCAAACTCCAGATATTGAACAGACAATTCCGGCGCCTTCTTCGGAGCCCCTTCCTACGGAAGATGTGGCGCCGATTATTGAAGAGCCAACTCCTCAACCCGCCCGGGAAGAGATCCTGATTGCCGAGTCAACGCAAGCTGCACCCCCGGAGCTGGAAATAGAGAGTGACCTAAAACCTAAAACCTAAAGCCTACCCATGCGTATCGGCATCGATCTTGGAGGCAGCAAGATAGAGATCATGGCGCTGGATGCAGCAGGCAACACCCTGCTGCGCCGGCGGATGCCGACGCCAGTCGGCGACTACCGCAAAACACTCTACACCATTAAACAGCTGATCACCGAGAGTGAACAGCAGCTCGATCAAGAGGGAACTATCGGCATCGGCATCCCCGGCTCCCCCTCTCCAACGACTGCGCTGATCCGCAATGCCAACTCAACCTGCCTCAACGGAGAGCCGCTGCAAGACGATATTCAGCAGCTGCTGCAGCGCGAGGTTCGCATCGCCAATGACGCCAACTGTTTTGCACTCTCGGAAGCGACCGATGGCGCTGCAGCTGGCGCAACATCGATGTTTGGCATTATTCTCGGCACTGGAACCGGCGGCGGAGTTGTCATCAACGGCAAGCTGCATGAGGGGACGAATCTTATTGGAGGAGAATGGGGACACAACCCGCTGCCCTGGATGCGCGACGAAGAGTTCCCCGGATCCGCCTGCTGGTGCGGAAAACAGGGTTGCATCGAAACATTTCTCTCCGGCCCCGGCTTATCCAGACAATATCAGGAAATCACAGGAGAGGCGCGCTCTGCAGAAGAGATTGCCACAGCATCTGCGCGTGGCGATTCTGCAGCAGAAGCGATATTACAGCAATATGAAAGCCGGCTGGCGCGTGCACTGGCATCGGTGATCAACCTGCTCGACCCTGAATGTATTGTCATTGGCGGCGGCCTCTCCAATTTGCACAGACTCTATGAAAATGTCCCGGCGCTGCTGCCGGAGTATGTTTTCTCGGACAGTGTCAGCACCAGGATCCTGCAGCCGCTGCATGGCGACTCCTCCGGCGTACGCGGCGCGGCCTGGTTATGGCCAGCTGAATGAACACGCATAAGGGAAAATAACGTAATATCTCAATAAGACCGTGCATAGTGGCTGCTGTAGGTCGGGTTAGCGAAGCGTAACCCGACAAAAACATCAGGAAAACGTCGGGTTACACTCCGCTGCGCTCCGTTAACCCGTTTTTTGCATTATCCTCGTTCCCACGCTCCTGCGTGGGAATGCAGACCTGGCTCGAAGATAACTCCGTATGCATTCCCACCGGGGACGGTGGGAACGAGATAATCCCAACACTGCATATCTTGCATGAAGCTATTGAAATATTACGTTCATATCAACCCCGTCCACCCTTCCTGAGATGATAAAATTCATCAACAAAAGAGGTGAGGCGCTGCTGTTCGATGGCCTCACGCAACTGCTGCATCAGCTGCTGGTAGTAGTGCAGATTGTGAATGGTGTTGAGGCGCGCACCCAGGATCTCGTGACAGCGATGCAGGTGGCGCAGATAAGCGCGGCTGTAGTTGCGGCAGGTATAGCAGTCACACATCGGATCCAGCGGCGCTGTATCTTTTGCATGACAGGCATTTTTGATGCGCACGACTCCCTGGTGCGTAAACAGGTGCCCGTTGCGCGCGTTGCGCGTCGGCAT
>JAUXDV010000296.1 GCA_030620735.1 Gammaproteobacteria bacterium | reverse complement strand
GCCTTGATGACCACCTTGATGTGGTGCGCGATATCCGATGCACCCTGCGGATCCATCCCTTTGATGTGTGTAAAATCCTGTGCCGTTATCTCATCGAAATCCACTTTTTGATAAAAGGTGTTCCAGTAGGCCTGAAGGCTGCCATCAGGAAAGCGTATTTTCAGAATTGGCAGGCCCGGTTTTCTCATGAAGAGTTTTTTCAGATGCTCTTCGTCCGGCACCAGGTGGTCATTTTCTCCCATGGCGCCGTACCCCTTCCAGAAATCATTCCAGTCGATAAAAAAATCCCGGTAGGGTGATTCGTTCCCGTTTTCCAGCAAATCGGCGGACTGCGGCGAGCGCACGGAGAGATGATTGAGCACCAGGTCGAGCTTGATATGGATACCAAGCTCATTGAGCTCATCGAGATCCTCCGGGCTCACGAGATCTTTGTTGATGTTGTAATCGATGATGGAAAAGCCGCGATCCAGGTCGCTGTTGAAAAAAGTGGGCAGGATATAGAACAGCGAAAATGCATCCTTGAACTCGGATCTTTTGAGTAATTCCACAGTGTCTGACAGTTTTTTACCAATGCTGTCAGGGTAGGCGTTCAGCATTACCCCTCTGGGCAGGGTTTGTACTTTGGACTCTGGGTCGTTATTCATGACGTATCCTTTTTAATGAATATTGGTGTTCCAGGCGCATCCGCCAGTTGGTACAGCCTATTTACAGGTGAATTGTATTACCGGGAGCGAATGACTGCATCACGCCCTGAGTCATTCACCACACTTCTTCTCAATACAGTCTACTCATCTTATTGAAGCTGTAGTCCTGATCGTGGCTGCTGCTCCATAACGGTCATTCGTGGATCATCTATTTAGTTCAGTTCATCGTCCGGCCAGTAACGCGATCCGGTCAGTTTTGCACCGATTTTCCATCCCTTTTTCGTCAGGATGAAAACAGCTTTTCCTTCGTTGAAGCGGTGGGAAAGCTGCTCTTTGTCGTCACCGGCCATGGCGCCGGCTTCTGCGGTTGCATCGTGGCCATTTTTGGTGAAATTTTCGAGATCTGCATTGCTCTGGAAGAGGATGACGAGTTGGGACTCCCAGCCGCCGAGACCAAAACTCAGCCCGGCTCCGGTGGTCGCCATCTTCATGTAGATACGGAAATCGGTGTCCTGATTTACTGCAACACCACGCCCGTAGCCGGCGACTACGTAGAAGCTTGCTTCGCGCATATCGAATACCGCATAACCGCTGCTTTGATCGAACAGTGCACGGCTTTGCGGCTGCTCGCTGAACAACCGCGCTAAAGTCTTCTCCGCCATGGTGTCGAGCTTGGCGCGTGTGGCTTGCGGTGTCGCCTCGTCGCGCAGGCTCTTCTTGGTGGAGTCGATGCTATCACTGGCTGCGTCGGTGGCCTTACCTGCGGCCTCACCCACGGCATCGACCGCGTTCCCGGTGGCTTCACCGATGGCCCCTGCAGCCTTTGAGGCGCCTTCCGTTATTTTATCGAACGAGAAGCCTGCGTTTCCGGCAGTTGGCGCCAAAACAAGGAGCAGTACGTAGAATAATTTGTTTCTCATCATTTCGAGTCCACTATCAGTTGTTTAAGTATAGAATTCGGTCTCAAGCCGTCTTTGTTGCGTGGCTTTGAGCACAATAAGCTTTTTGTTTCTGCATCCCGGAGGGATGCAGTCAATTATAGTCAGCAATTGCTGATCATATTGAATTTTCGCGTTTGCTATTAATGATTGCAAGCGATCATCACTCAGGTGCAAATGATGAGTTACAGAGAGTACATCACTGTCGAGCCCGGTAAGCGTGGTGGAAAGCCTTGTATTAGAGGGCTTCGCATTACCGTGTATGACATTTTGGAGCAATTGGCTGCTGGGGTGAGTGCAGAGGAAATAGTGGAGGACTTTCCGGAGTTGACCATGGAGGATATTCTTGCATCACTCGCATTTGCTGCAGATCGGGAACGCCATACTGGTGAATTGCACACCTGATGCACTGATTGCTGTAAAGTTCGGCTCACAGAAAATATACTTCCATGCCCCTTTTCATCTACCCAGTCAATAGCCATGAACGACTCAAGCAACGACCGCGATCCATTCCTCTTTGATGTCGAGCAGCTGCGCGCCGTTGCGCCGGAGCATGTGGTTCGTGAAGGGCTGGCCCACTTTCAGGCGGACAGCGTTACGGATCTTGACTGGAGTGATGACTCGCTACGCGCCCAGGTGGAGGATCTCAAGTCGGAGGAGACTTTGCTGACCGGCATCTCCTGCGATGAAGAGGGAAATATTACGGCGGTCTGCGATTGTGATGATGAGGCCGATGTGTGTCGTCATGCCATTGCGGTGTTGTACGCCTACGCCGAGGTGTCCGCAGAGGATGAAGGTCTGCGTGGTGCACTGGATGCAGCCATCGAGGAGCGCATCAAGAGCGGCCGCAACGAGGTGGAGGTAAAGCCTGTGGGCGGGGACACCGGTTTTGGCGCATGGAGCGCGCGCTCCATCGGCGCCAGCAGTCGTTTTCCGCGCAGCTACAGGGTGCATATCCGTTCGTTGACGCGGCGTTCCAACTACTGCACATGCCCCGATTTTGCCGGCAATCAGCTGGGCACCTGCAAACA
>JAUXDV010000219.1 GCA_030620735.1 Gammaproteobacteria bacterium | reverse complement strand
ATGCGTTCGATCATCTCACCACAGCGCTCATGCTCGAGTGCATTCTCGGCCCAGAAATCGATCATCTCTTCCGCCAGTTCGACCAGCTCTTCCCAGTCATCTTCTGTTTCGAGCTTCTTAAATGGAATCAGGACAGTGCCCATCAGGTCGCCGATCTTCAGCGTACGCTTTCCGCCGACGAGAATTGTAACGCCGTGATCATCACCCGGATGCAGCGCCTTGGGGACGACATTCAGACAGTGCATGCAACGCACGCAGTTCTTGTTGTCGACAGTCAGGGAGTCATCTTCGTTCAGCGTCATCGCCTGGGTCGGACAGCGTGAAGTGATATTGTCGACTACATGCTGACGCCCTTTACGGCCAACGTAGGCTTTCCACTCTTCCTGGTTGATTTTCATTTCGTCACGCCAGGTGCCGATGATCGCCATATCAGCACGCTCGATGGCGTTCTGGCAGTCATTGCCGCAACCGGAAACCTTGAACTTGAACTTGTAGGGAAGCGCAGGACGATGCACATCATCGGTAAAGTTGTTCACCAGCAGACGGTGCGCTTTTTGCTCGTTGGTGCAAGACATCTCACAGCGCGCAGCGCCGACGCAGGACATTGCAGTGCGCACGCAGGGTCCGGCGCCGCCGAGATCCCAGCCATACTCGTTGATCTCGTCGAAGAACGGCTGTACGCCATCGTTGTCGGTGCCGATAAACATGATGTTGCCGGTCTGACCATGATAGGTCGTCAGGCCGGAGCCATACTTCTCCCACGAATCGGTCAGCTGACGCAGCATATCGGTGGTGTAGAAGTTACCTGGAGCAGGTTGCACGCGCAGCGTGTGGAACTCTCTGGATTCAGGGAAGGCATCACCAACTTCGGAAAAACGTGGAATAATGCCGCCGCCATAACGGAACACGGAGATGGTTCCGCCTTTCCAGTAACCCTTGCGGGTCTCGTAGGAGTGCTCAAGTTGTCCCAACAGGTCATTGGTGACTTTATTGATACGCTCTTCAGGATGCTCGTCACGCAGACGTTTGATACCTGAAATAAAACTTGGCCATGGACCGCTCTCAAGCTGGTCCAGCATTGGAGTGCTACGTTTCTCAATTGCCATTCGCTCGTTCTCCTCGTGAGGAATCTTTAAAACTCATAAAATTTCTTATTCGCCTGGTGGCAAACACTAAAACAAAATTCTGCTTGCAGGGTGATCAGGGGGTAAATCTCCCCTTTGCCCCATTAACAGGCGCTAATATAGCCGGAGTCTCCCTGCTGTAACATTCCACAAAAGAGGGGGCACCCTGTATTACTGCTACCCCTTTAGGGATAGTTATCAACTGGAAACCGCTGCTTCCAAAACCCTGCGAAGCATCATTTTATTTCAGGCACGCATCAGCATAGACTTACGCATGCTATCCACAGTTCCTCGCAACCCTAACATGCATGCGCACAGACACCTGCCACAAAGCCGGTGTTGCAATCTAATTTACATATTAGCACTTACTAAAATGGTGATAAACTACTTGCATGTCAGAAAAGCAAATATCTCCGCTTTACCTGACCAGCGTCAACAACTGTTCAGAATAGCGTTAGAATCAACTTGACAAGCAAACTACATTACCCATGGAGATGGGGCTTTAGCCTCGCCTGAATTATGCGGGACTGAAATCCCACTTCCGGAGCCAACGTGTTAAATCTCAGCCAGATCATAATCGCCAACCAACAGTTCACATCTTTCAACGAGCTGGAAGAAGCCATCAGGGAATATACGAAACAGGGGGAACGCTTCTTTCGCATGGACGTCAAACCACAATACTTTGATACCCCGGATGACTGGGAGGACCGCCTCGAAGCCTCGTTCAGCGGTTACAACAGGTGAGTACATTCAGCAAAAACAGTGAGAATAACCATGGTTGACTACATCGACCCGAACAAGCTTGAAGACAGCGCCAGCGACTCTCTGCACAAAAACCTCGGCGAACAGGCGCAGCTTGAAGGCCTTCTGCCTGAACTCGAACAAAAGCTGGCGCAGCTGCCGGAGCAGGCTCCTGCGCTTGAACGCGCCGGGCTGCTGCTGGAGGCTGCACGCATACATCAGCTTCTTGAGCGTGGCGGGCAGGCCTGGCCGTTGGCGCGCACTGCATTTGAACTCTTCAGCAGCGAACAGGCCTGGGAAGATGCCGCCGACGCCTGTGACGTTCTCTATCAAAGCGACCAGCCCGACTCACTGATCGCACTGGCCAATGGAATCTGGCTGGGTGTGACTTTCCCCATCGATCCTGAAATCAGCGTTCATCTGCTCAGCCACATCGTCGATGACACCCCGGATGATGCCGATGGCGCCGCTGTTGCAGCTGTCTCGGCACTCTATCTTGCCGAGGCGCGCGCCCAGGAGGGGCCTGAAAAGGAACGTCTTGTGTTTTTTTCCAATCAACTGCTTGGCAGGGTGGCGCGCCGCCATTCAGATGTAGAAAGCCAGCAGCAGTTCTCCTTCTGGATCGAAAAACTGGAACTCAATGACCCGGACAAATTCCTGGTGCGCCTGCGCAACGTCATCGATGTGCTCGCCCAGGACGACTGGTGGATCGACCGCGAAGCGATTCATCAACAACTCGAGGCATAACTCTGATACAAGTCGCTGCGCTCCTCGTTCAGAGTTATTCCTGCAAGTTTTTCTACGGGAGAAGGGCTATCCACCAATGGATGATGATACATTGAGATCCTCCCTTCCCCCGAACCCCCATCCCATGGGCTTACGCAGAGGTTTTTTGAAGATGTTTTGGAATGATGACACGCCGCCAAAGGAGACAATACTTCTTGATGATGTGGTTGATCTGCTGTTTTCCATCAACTGCCGCGAGATCCCGGTCGATCATGCGCACGCGCTCTCTGCCGCACTCAAGGCGGCAGCCCCTGAAATATTCGAGAACAGCGATATCGCAGTGCATACCATACATGTCGCCAGTTCGGCGCATGGCTGGGAGCGCCCTGACTTCAACACCGACGAGCACCTTATCCTCTCGCATCGCACCAAGTTGACACTACGGGTTCCCAAACAGATCGCCTCACAGATTCAGCAAAAGTTGCATGGCGCAACGCTTGATATCGACGGCTGCGAACTGGTCATCGGCAAGGCGAAGAGCAAACCCTTGAGCAAACAGGGAACCATATACTCCCGCTACATTCAGTGTCTCGAGGGTGAAGCTGAGGACGAAATCTGCTTTATGCAGCGCATGGCGGCAGAACTCGAAGACCTCGGCATCACGATCAAAAAAGCGCTGTGCGGAAAAACCACCCTGCTGCATACTCCGGATGGAGAGATGCTGACCCGCAGCCTGATGCTTGCCGACCTTAGCACAGAGGAGTCAGTCAAACTGCAGCACCATGGACTCGGCGGCGGCCGGGATATGGGTTGCGGCATCTTTATTCCCCACAAAGGCATAGATGCCGTGGAAAACATTGGGAACGACGAGTAAGTCACCTGCAAAAATTCCACCACCCCGAGTGGGATATTTCCGTTGCAACACTTTTTTGCGTAAAATGACGCGCAGATTTTCGTAGTCTTAATTTTTAGATTAGTTCATCAGGAGATAATAGTATGGCTTATGAAGTTGACGGTAAAACAATTGAAGCAGATGCAGACGGCTATCTCGCCGACACATCCACCTGGAGCGAAGCAGTCGCCGCAGAGATCGCCAAGGCTGACGAGGTCGAGATGACCGACAAGCACTGGGATGTTGTCAACTACCTGCGCGATCAGCACATCAACAACGCTGGCGCCGAACCCAACGAACGCACCATCGCCAAAGACATTGGCAAAATCTGGGGT
>JAUXDV010000256.1 GCA_030620735.1 Gammaproteobacteria bacterium | reverse complement strand
GACGTGGTGATCGCGGCGGTGCTCTACAACAGCGGCGTACAGGTGCAGTATGTCGCTGCGCTGCTGTTCGTGTTGGGGAGTTTCAGTATCTACTCCTGGTTCGTTCTCTACCGCGCGGGTGCAAAAAAGCTGGCTACCAGCCTGGCGCTGACAATCCTGGTGGCGGGTGTCGTTGCAGGAGAGGCAAGTCAACTCTACCATGACCGCGTTCATATTCCCTACATGGTGAAGAGTGTCTTCTCCATCCCTCTGAACGACGCCTATCCGCGCCACCGTGTGAGTGCGCCGCAGCCGGCGGCATCTCCACAACCGCTGTCTGCTCCAATGACGGATTGGCGGGCGGAGTTCTCCTCCTCGTCACAGCTGAAGGTCGCCTCGATCACTCTCGGGCCCGACACGGCTGCCGAGAAGGGCGTTGCTCAAGCGTGGAGAATGAGACAGATCGATGATGCGGGGTTTCGTCACCACCCCAAGGCGTTGATCGAGCAATTCTACGAACCACTCAGCCATATCAATGGCGTCAGCAGCGCCGATGTCAATAGGGATGGCTGGATCGACCTGCTGGTGGCCACCACCAATGGCATCCATCTCTATTTGAACCTGGGCGGGCGCTTCGCGTTGACTGCGCTGCCGGACTATGCCGAGATGAAAGGCTCCATGGGCGCTGCTGCACTGGTTGATATCGACAACAACGGCTGGCCGGAACTGCTATTCAGTGCGGCGGATCGCGGCGTCTATCTCTCCTTGAATACGCAAGGCGTTTTCCAGCAGCCGACACGCATCGACAGCAGCACCGCCTATGTCGCCATGGCCCTGGCCATCGGTGATCTCGACAGGGATGGCCTGCTCGATGTCGTTACAGGTAATTATAACGGCCTGGCGGCGGCGATGGAGAGTCAGGAGGCGTCGCGAAACCAGCGCCTGATGCAGCGCCCGGACCACGGCTTCGAAGCGCTTGCGCTTCCCGGAACACCCGGCGAGACGCTGACCGCCCTGATCAGCGATCTCGATGACGACGGCTATGCCGACCTGCTGGTGGGCAATGACTATGATGAACCGGATGTCTACTACCGGGGCGGCAAGGATGGGCTGCGGCAGTGGGGCCGGGATACGCTGCCCTACACGACACGCACCAGCATGAGCATCGACAGTGCGGACATCGACAACGACCTGGTACTTGAAACCTATCATGTGCAGATAGCAGAGAAGGGTATGCGCAGGTCGCAAGTGCATGGAGAGATGACGATTCCCTATACGCGGGAGCAGTGCAGTCGCGGGAATCCCGATTGTGAACTGCTGAAGGCGCGCAATGCGATGCGAAATCGCCGCATGAAGGAGTGTACCTCGCTCGACCTCGCCTATCAGAAAGATTGTGTGCTGGCGATATTCAATCAGCAGGCAATGCAGTCGAGAATGCGTAATCAGGAGGTGGCAGTAGCGAAGTATTTCGAACGCAGCTACAGGGATCTGCTGCCATTTTTTAAAATGCAGATGCTCGACAGCAGTGTCAACCATGAGAAAGACGCCGACCCCGACGCCTTTTTCCCACAGGATATCCGTCAGAAAGCGAATGAGAATATGCTCTTTTTTCGCACCTCCGACGGCTACAGGAATGAAGCGGAGTCATATGGGATTGCAAATCCCGGGTGGGGATGGAACGGGCGCTTCTTCGATCTCGACGGCGATGGCTTTCAGGACCTCTATGTCGTCAACGGCGGCTTTCTCAGCAACCTGGTGATGGAGAACATCTGGTACAGGAACTGGGGAGGGAGGCGTTTTGTGAATGCCTCCGCCGCTGCCGGGCTGAACGATATGGAGATCACATTGAGTTACAGTAGCTTCGATGCCGACAATGACGGCGACCTGGATCTCGTCACCTTCACCGATCTCGATCACCTCAAATATTATGAAAACGTCAACAACCCGAATCACCACCTGCAGATCCAGTTGGATGACGAGATTGGCAACAGGAGCGGCATCGGCGCGAAAATCACCATCTTCTATGGAGAGAACAACGCACTGCACCAGGTGCGCGAACTCAAGGCGAGCGGCGGCTACATGTCATTCGATGCCCCCATCGCCCATTTTGGGCTGGGACGCTATCAGCAGATCAATCGTATCAGCATTCGCTGGTCTACAGGTGAGACGACACAGCTCGACGGCATTTTTCAGGCGGCAAAACGCTACCGCATCAGTCGACCGCGGCAAACATAAGAGGTTGTCTCTATGTCCGGTCGTGGTCATTTGCTTGTTCGCCGTATGAATGTGTTTGTGCTATAGTGTATGACACCTGTCTTACATGTGGAGGTTGGTCATGGGTGATTTGAGAATCAATGCAAGACTGGATGAGCAGAGTCAGCAGGATTTGCAATTTTTACAACACGAGCTAAGTGAATATTCAGTGACTGATGTGGTGAAATATTCGTTGAGAAAGGCAGCACAAGATCTGAAGATAGCTACTGAGGTTGATCGGCAAAAACAAATCTGGCGATCCAGTGGTTTTATAGGTGGTTTTGCAGGACCGGAAGATTTATCGGCTAACTATAAACAGTACATCAGGGAGATATTGGATGAAAAATACCCGCATCAAGGGAGTGATTGCTGATACAGGTTTTTGGGTAGCTTCCGCTAATCAAAAAGACAAATACCACAAAGATGCTATGGTAGTGTTTGAAAAATTTCGTGAACCTTTGATCGTTACATGGCCTGTCATTACCGAAGTCTGTCATTTGCTTGGACTGCGAGTCGGATTGAATGCCCAGATGATGTTCTTGAAAAATATTGAGCTGGGTGGGGCAATAATTTTCGAATTGGATCAAACGCGTTTTCTACATCGAATGCATATTTTGATGAAAAAATATGCAGACCTGCCGATGGATCTGGCCGATGCATCTCTGGTTATTCTTGCCGAGGAACTCGGGCATGGGCGCATTCTCTCCACAGACCAGCGTGATTTTCGCACCTACCGCTGGAAAAACCACCAGCCGTTCGAGAACCTGTTGTTGCCGGACAGTTGATAAGGAGATAAGCATGAAAAAAACACGCATCATCCTGAATGGAAAAAAAGCGGGTCTGGAGAGCGTCAGAGACGCCATATCAGAAACACGCAAGCAGGCCCCTGCCGTGGAGGTACGCACCACCTATGAGACCGGCGACGTCGAACGGCTGGTGCATGAGGCGATCGCCGAAGGTGTCGAGCGCATTATTGCCGGTGGAGGAGACGGCACAGTCAACGAGGTCGCCGATGCACTGGTGAAACTGCCTCAGCGACCCGAGCTGGCG
>JAUXDV010000237.1 GCA_030620735.1 Gammaproteobacteria bacterium | reverse complement strand
AAAGTGGGATACCGCCTGCGCAAACATCAACTCAGGGCGCAAACCTTTTATATCGGCCTCAAGACCGGGCAGCAGTGGCTGAAGAGCAGGAGCAGAGTTGCCGAGCCGACAGATGACGGAGAAATCATCTATATTCAATGTGTCGCATTTCTGAATCACTACTGGCATGGCGAGGGCTGCTACCAGGTGCAGGTGACCGCGCTCGATCCGCAGCCGGCGCAACAGCAACAGAGCCTGTTCTCCGTCGACAACAGTAAAAGAGAGGGGGTCAACCGGGTGATGGACGCCATCAATGAACGCTACGGTGAATACACGCTGACCCCGGTGCGCCTGCTGGAGCGTTCCGATATGCCCAATGTGATCGCCCCGGCGTGGAAGCCGAACGGCCACCGGCAAACGATTTGAGAAGGTAGCAAACCAAAACAGGTGAAATAGCATGTGCGGCGGCGTTTTTTTCAGACACAATAACGAGGAGTATCGCTACTACTTCCCGAACCCTGCTGCGCAGCTGCCTGTCAGGCAGAAAGATGGAATGACCATTCTGCTTCCCTGGGGAAGGCGTCGACAGCAGCAGGGTAGCCTGCCTCTCGGCGGATGGGCGCGACTGGAGTCGATCTACGCAGGGCGCTGGGAGCGTTATTTCCCGACCCCGGTCAAACTGCCTGTTTCACAATTCATGGAGAAGGATATCGAAGGCACCAGCCACTGGTTCGACATCACCAGCGGCAAGTGGATCCAGGGGCTTGTCGCCAGGAACAACTATGAGCAGCGCGTCTACGTGGTTACTGTCGAGCCGCAGGATGAAGAGGCCGTGCATGAACGCTGGCCACGGATTTTGGCGGGGTGAAAGAATTTTAACCACAGATGAACACGGATGCACACAGATACTCTCACATCTTTTAATCTGGCAAGTTCTCAATAAGCCCGTGCATTGTTTTCAAACAGGCTTGCCTGCACGAGGTTATTGAGAAGTTACCTTAATCTGTGTTTATCTGTGTGCATCTGTGGTTAAAAAACAGGTCATGCGTTTTTTGTCTGCTCTTCTGCGATCTGCTCGCGCACCTTGACCATATCGAGGTCGGATGCGCGTTCAACGATATCCTTGAACGCCGGTTCAGGAAGCGCGCCGGCTTCACTGTAGATGATGATCTGTTCACGGAACATCATCAAGGTGGGAATAGAACGAATCTGGAAGTGAGCGGCAATCCCCTGCTCCTCTTCGGTATTCACCTTCCCAAAGACGATATCAGGAAACTCTGCAGAGATCTTCTCATAGGTTGGCGCAAAGGATTTGCAGGGGCCACACCACTGCGCCCAGAAATCGACAATAACGAAATCATTGTTATTGATGGTCCCTTCAAAATTCTCTTCGCTCAGTTCAATAACCGCCATAGTCTCTCTCTTCTTGGAATTTCTTGTACCTGTCAACAAAGCAAAACCCCGGCGTAGCGGGGTTTTAAATCAGACAACGAACCAGGTTAACGTTGAAATTCAGGTCCAGTTGGAAAAGTTGTCGCTGCTTTTCTCTTCACCATCGGTGTATCCAGCCTCGTAAGCTTCTGTTACACGCTGCTCTTCACGCTTGGGGTTTTGAAGAAAACCTGCCTGCCAACCCTGAATGTACTCCTCATTAACATTCATTCCTTCCATCTTGGTTACAGCATCATAATAGCTCTGGTTCATAATCCAGTTCTCCGAGTTAAATCATCACAAAACATGGGTCATGCCGGGCACATGACCGTGAAAAATATAGCCGCAGAGAAGCTCTCTGCGAATCTGATTAGAATACTTGGTTTTACTAATAAATGCCAATGTTTTTGATTAAAATGGATTGATGAATCGCAATTTCCGTGATTAAAATCATGGTAGAAGAGATCTCATCCGCTAATAAAGGAGGAATCCTGGCCGCCGCTCAACACATCCTATATCCGTATCAGGCCTTTTTCACTGGCATCAATCTCTCCTGCACAGCAGCAACTCCAGCACCCTGGAGGCAGCAAACAGTCCTGCTGTCGCAGTTACATGCGTCACCGAACCCAATCCACCGCAGTTGAGGCCACTCCCCTTCCCTCCTTTCAGCTCTTCCATTGAATAGACAGCCGGCACAGAGAAGCGCCGTTTGAGATTGCGAGGAAAACCGTATTGCTGACGCAACTCCTTGCGCGTTCGCGACAGCAATACGTCTTTGTGTGTACGGCTGAGATCAGCGATCTGCAGTTTTGCCGGATCACTCTTTCCGCCTGCGCCGCCAACGGTAACCACAGCGATTTTTTTTCGCCTGCACCAGTCAATAAGAGCCGCTTTGTGGCGAAAATTGTCGATGCAATCGATAACCGCGTCAAAAGCCGGATCAAGGAGGTCATCCAGGTTTTCCGGCGTCACGAACTCTTCGTGCAGGATGACCCTGCATGCAGGATTGATATCATTGATGCGTTGCTGTGATACCTGTACCTTTGCTTTTCCCTGTGTACTGCGCAGCGCGACAAGCTGACGGTTGATATTAGAAACGGAAACATGGTCCATATCGATCAGCGTCAGCGTTCCAATACCACTGCGAGCCAGAGCTTCAGCAACCCAGGAGCCAACCCCGCCAATACCAACCACACACACATGTGAGCGCTGAAAGCATTCCAGCCCCGCATCGCCATAGAGCCGTGCGACACCTCCGAAGCAGCGTTGCTGATCACTCTCTTCAGACAAGAGTTAATCCTGCGCAGTTAACAAAAATGACTGCTGATCCCATTGCATGACCGCGCCACGGGGAACGATGCGAACGACTTTCAAACTGTTTTTCAAACGATCGCCCTCCTCATATTCGCGGTTGTTGATATAGACCATACGCCTGCTGATGTCAGGGGAGTAGACATGAAAATCAAGGTGCAGAGGCTGCACCTTGCGAATAAAATCTGCTGGGAAAGTTGAAAGTGCAGCGGGAATTGCATCCCGTTTAACGGGCTCAGGTTTTAGTTTAGCTATTGGTTTAGGTGCAGTTTTAGCCTTCGGTTCAGGCGGTATAGCTGACTCTGACTTCTGCGGCAGGCTGCGCTTTACCAGCTTCGGCTGATCGGGAGCAGCAGCATCAGGCAAAGCCACTTCAGGTTTGGCGACCGGCGGCGACTTTTTACTTTTTAGCTGTGCAATGGATTGGCTCGGCTCATCATCAGGCGGCAATGCCTGCTGCACCTCTTTTACAGGCATCTCTGCCCGATTCTGTCGTTGCGTCTGTGGTTGACTCTGCTGCATCATTTGCGGCTTTGAAACTGCAGGAATTGGTGGCGCCTGAGTCACTGAGCGTGGTGGGAAAATCGTCTCACGATAGAGGAAGATGACGACTGTTGCTGTCACCACAAGCAGCATAATCAGGATCGGCAGATACGCAACCCGCTTTTTCCGCACCCTGCCTGCACGCGGTTTCACAATGAGTGGAAGCACGGAATCCGAAGCGCCATGACGC
>JAUXDV010000126.1 GCA_030620735.1 Gammaproteobacteria bacterium | reverse complement strand
CCACCCTACAACCTGGATCGCTCCTCGAAAAAGGGTGACAAACCACTGGTGGTCTTTTTTGAAAGCGGAAATTGCCACGCCTGCGATCTGCTGCACACAGGGCCTTTTAACGATGCGCGCATCACCGATGAACTCGAGAAAATGGAGGCAGTTCAGCTCAATATCGCCTCAGACACCGAAGTCATCACACCCGATGGTGAAAAGATGACAGCACTCACATGGGCGGACAAATTGGGAATATTCCACACCCCGACACTGATCTTTTTTGATGACGCTGGTAAAGAGGTCATGCGCATCGACTCGATCGTGAAATTTTACCGCGCCTGGGGAGTGCTGGATTACATCAACAAACACGCCTATTTGACACAACCGGACTACCAGCAGTGGCGTCTCTCCCAGCGCAAGGTCAGCCCCTGAGTGTTGCCCGCTAAGCGGGGGTTTAGTAAAATAGCTGCATATTCGTTTAAGGTCTAATTCGCATGGCAATAAAATCCTTTAGCGCCGGAAACTTTCTGGTTCGCCTGATCATCGCCGTTGCACTGGTGTTTGCAACCTACAACCCCAGTGGATACTCCTGGTATCATTGGCTTGAAAAGTCAAATTTCGCAGTCGATCCCATCATCATACTGGCCGGGATTTTGCTGTTGATTGGCTGGATTATTTTTCTACGCGCAACCTTTCGTTCGCTCGGAGTCGCCGGAACGATACTTGCAGCGGCTTTCTTTGGCGTCATCGTGTGGGCGCTGATCTATTATAAGTGGTTGTCACTGGACAACCTCACAGCCATGCAGTATGTGGCTCTCCTTGTGCTCTCCGCCATCCTAGCCACAGGCATGTCTTGGTCACATATTCGCCGCCGCATGACAGGACAGCTGGATGTCGATGACGTCGAGGGCTCTGCCTGAACTGGCAGTTGGCAGTTGGCAGTTGGCAGTTGGCAGTTGGCAGTTGGCAGTTGGCAGTTGGCAGTTGGCAGTTGGCAGTTGGCAGAAGTCTAATCATGTCATTGCCACCTGCAAACTTCCTTTTCTCTTTTTTCTTTTGCTGCCAACTGCAAACTGAAGACTGCCAACTCTCTCTTATATCTGCCAACTGCAGACTGAAAACTTTATTTTTCGGGGATCGCCAGCGTCATCCAGCGTGAGCCTTCCTTCTCCTGCATCAGCAGAGCAGCCGCTTTCCCGCGCTGCAACTTTTTCACCTGCGCCCTGAAATCCTCAACATTTTCAATTTTATGATTTTGCAGCATCACGATGACCTGGCCTACCTGGATGCCGGCTTCACGCGCTGCATCTCCAGTGACCTTGCTGACAATGACTCCGCCATCAGCAACACCCAGTTTGTTACGCTCCTCTGCATTCAAATCCTTGACCGCAAGACCCAGCAATTCGCCTTCGGCGCCATCCTTTGCGTTGCCTGATGCAGCAGAGGATGCCAGCTGATCATCCTCCAACTCACCAATGTTGACAGAGAGCTTTACCTGCTCGCCGTGACGCAGCACCACCACTTCCGCCAGTTTATCGACAGAGCTCGATCCGACCATCGGCGGCAGGCTGGATGAGCGTTTTACCGCCTGATCGTTAAAGCTGATAATAATATCGCCAACCTGAACCCCCGCTTTTTGCGCCGGGCTGTCCTCGATGACCTGTGCAACCAGGGCACCATGCGGCTGTTCCATACCAAAGGACTCGGCCAGTGAGCGGGTCACATCCTGGATCAGCACGCCCAGCCAGCCACGCGTCACCTTCCCCTTGGTGCGCAGCTGATCAGCGACATTCATTGCCACCTCGATCGGAATTGAGAACGAAAGCCCCATAAAACCGCCGGTGCGGCTGTAAATCTGCGAGTTGATGCCAACCACCTCACCTTGCAGATTGAATAGAGGCCCGCCTGAATTGCCGGGATTGATGGCGACATCTGTCTGAATGTAGGGGACGTAGTTTTCTGTTGGCAGACTGCGCCCTTTGGCGCTGACGATTCCAGCAGTGACCGAGTGATCAAAACCAAACGGTGAGCCGATAGCCAGCACCCACTCGCCAACCTTCAGGTCCTTGCCTTTTCCAATGGTGACTACCGGCAGATTCTCTGCGTCTATCTTCACCAGCGCCACATCGGACGCCTTGTCTGAACCAATCAGCTTTGCAGTAAACTCCCGGCGGTCGCTGAGGCGCACGATAATTTCATCCGAGCCGCTCACAACATGGTAATTTGTCAGCACATAACCATCGGCAGAGATAATAAAACCGGAGCCCATCGCCTCGTTATTAAAGAACTTATCCGGCATGCCCTCAAGATTCGGGGTGCCAAAAAAATGTTCGAAGAGCTCGTTTAACGGGCTGTCTTCAGGGATCTCAGGGATTTTGTTTCGCTCCGGAGAGTGGAACTGCTTACTGGGTTTGCTGCTTTTTTTGGTACTGATATTGACGACCGACGGCGCATTTTTTTCAGCCAGTTCGGTGAAATCAGGCAACTGCGCGCTGGCTGTCAGAGGCATCTGAGCCATGAGTAAAAAGAGCAAAGAAGCAAATGCTGTCAGTGAATGTTTCATCTTCATGAGTTACCTGTATGAATTTATGCGTATACCCTGTTTAACCTGGTAGCGATCCGGATTATTTCAAGGGGATTGGGTTTTTACGTTTTTTTTGCATTTTGCAGAGATACCGCTATGCCCGGCTCACGCCGCAGAACCTTGATATGGGGTGAGTCTTTGCGCTGGTGAACCAGCCACAGCGCCAGCGCCATTCCGGACAAACCGCCAATAATCGCACTGGGTTCTGACGGGTTGATGAGTGATTGCGCTGCAATCGCTCCGCCGATCAGGCCAAGCAGCGGCCACAGATAGAGGCGCACACTTCCTGATACCATTTCGGATTCATCGATGCCAACAACGACATGATCTCCGGCACGGGCATTGACACTGTTATCAACACGCATTCGAGTCGCCCGGTGCTTGAACAGAGATGACAACAGACTTGTGCCACAGGCCGATTTTGCATTGCAGCTTCCACAGGCAGACTGCGGCAGAACCTCGATGAGCATTGTGCCGCCGTCGGCTTCAATGACAACAGCACTCTCCTCGATCATCACTCAGCCTCTTGCTGCAGATGCGCGCTCTTGAGAAAGTGCTTCAACGTATCGACAGGTGCTTCACCTACGATGGTGATGCGGTGGCCATCCACTTCAGATCCCAGAATTGCGACCGGACCCGCAGATGAACGACGCCCGAGTTTTGCCGTCGTTTTATCCTCGATAAAGAGAGATATACGCACGATACCATCGGAAAAGACGAAATGATCCGATGCATGGCCATTATTGGTCCGCCCCTGGGCGTAGACCTTCATGACAAAACCTTTCGGCAGATCGGTAAAACGCCATGGCCCCTGGTAATTTGCCTCGCTAGCGGCATCATCAACTGCAGGCACATCAGTTGCAGCATCTGCAGAGATGCTTATCGCCGTAAACATCTGCTGAGAGACAGGTTTTCCGTTTTTGTTGAGCACCTCGCGCCGCAGTGGCAATGCTGTCTCTTTATCGAGATAGAGGCGATGGCCATAACGGTAATCATCTACAGGCAGCACGGCAATCACCGTCGTCGTGCGTGCTGCAACACGGTCGTCCCCCAACACCTTGAAATTGTAGACTCCATCAAGATTCTGCGGGGAAAAAGTCATCAGGGTCGGCGCTTTCAAAAGGCGGTTTGAAACACGCGTCCCATCAGAGTCGGTCTGGCCGGGATTCTGACGCACGATTTCACGTTCAACCCCGGTCAGGGTGGTTAGCTCTTCACGCTCAAATCCATTCTGCCAGCTATGAGCAATATGCATCGCATTCAAGACATCACCGAATTGATAGACGAAATCGCCCTCATAAGTGAGTGTGCGGACGCTTTGCTGCATCTCTTTCAGCAGAGTCAGCGGATCAGGGGATTGAGAAAATGAGGCGAGTGGCAACAGCAGAGCCGCGCTAAACAGCAGGCTCTGGAGAAGACGCAGCGATGGCATATGGATGGGTTGGTTTTTAATAGCTGACCATAGTGGCGGCAAAATCAGGGTTGATGGTGCCACTGCTATAATTTTGATGCCCCGCCAGATAGCGGTCTATCTCCGCTTCAGCCGCTGCCTGATCTGCAACCATCTGCTGATGGATTGTCATACGGGAGTTGTCTGACGGCTGGCTGGCAAGCTGCACCCCTTCCTGCTGGGGAGCCTGGACACGAAAAACAGTGAGAACCATCAGAACAGCAACACTGGCGGCCATCGCGTAACGAAAAACCTGAGACTTCTTTTGGGATGTCTTTGGAGCAAGCGCGGCTGCTGCTGCCGGAGCGAAGATTGTCGTCTCCTGTTCCAGTTGCTCATGAATCCGATCAAATAACGAGGCGGAATTGATCTGCGTCGCCTCACCACGCAAACAGGCGCCAATCAGCTGGTATCGCTGCAGGCTGCCGTGGCTGTGATCATTCTGAAGCAGTTGTTCAACCGCACGAGAACCTTCAGCATAGTCAAGCTCGCCATCTACAAGTGCGGAAATTGAATTGTTAAGCATTGTATCCATCATCATGATATTTTTAGGCATCTTGAGTCTATTGACCAGCAAATCTAAAAAAAGTTTCATAAATCACAAAAAAACTTCGACTGTCGCAAATTTGCAACACCACTCTGGTATTCAATACAGACCACGCTTCTTGTAAAAACCTGTCATTCCGGCATGCTTTTAGCCAGAATGACGGGTTTTGGAGTTTGGCAAGAGGCTCGCCCTACATCAATTTTTTGGTTCCAGCATTCAATTCACCAGTGGCTGTATGACACTATCAATCGTCTCACGGGCGCGAAAAATCCGTGATCTCACAGTTCCTACAGGACAATCCATCGCCTGGGCAATCTCCTCGTATGACATACCATCGATCTCGCGCAGCGTAATCGCAGTGCGCAACTCATCCGGCAGAGCATTGATCGCATCCCAAATCGCAGACTCCACCTCTTTCATTATTAACAGCTCTTCGGGGGTTGCACGGCTCTGCAGACGTTCACCCACATCCAGTTGCTCGGCAAGCCCTGCATCGACATCACTCCCCGGGGGCCGGCGTGATTTAGAGACCAGGTAATTTTTCGCGGTGTTGATCGCGATGCGATACAGCCAGGTATAAAAAGCACTGTCGCCACGAAATTTCGGCAATGCCCGATACGCCTTGATAAAGGCCTCCTGCACGACATCCTGAATATCGGCCTGGTTATGCAGATAGCGCGAGACCACGCCTGCAACTTTCTGCTGATACTTCAACACCAGCAGATCAAAAGCGCGCTTATCACCCCGCTGGACGCGGCGTACCAGATCGATATCCTCCTCGTCCGGCTGCCTGGATTGACCTGTTTTCGTCATTATGCTCCATAATTAAGACTATTAAAGTAAGTATACAAGAGTGCTTTGGATTGATATATAAAACCATAATCTTTGCACGGACAGCCACGCGCGATAAGTGGAGTGTATTACGCTGCTGGCTCAATACTCTCGTAGGGCGTCAATAAGCGGAGCGCATTGCGCCGCATGCCAGGCAACCGGACTCGTCTATAATGTGGCATGATGTTCCTGCATCAGTAAATATTTCATAAGGTGGAAATCAATGAAATGGCGAAATAGAAAACAAAGCAAAAATGTCGACGACAGAAGAAGCCGCAGTGGTGGTAACGGCGGTGGAGGCAGGGGCCTGCCTTCCATTGGAACTTTGCTGATGTTGTGGCCGATCATCAAGCCACTTCTGCGCTCCAAGCTTGGCCTTGCAATTATCGGCATTGGCGCAGTTGTTTATTTCGGCAACTTTTTGAATCTCTCATCATTTATAGGCGGCGGCAGTCCCAAAGTAGTCAATGAAGAGCAGGATAATGAACAGGCCGCGTTTATCAAAACGGTGCATGCCGACACCGAAGCTGTATGGTCAAAAATCTACGCCCAGGCGGGAGGGCGCTACCCTTCTCCGGAACTGGTGCTGTATCGCGGTTCGACCAACAGCGGCTGCGGGCACGCAAGCTCCCGTATGGGGCCGTTTTACTGCCCTGCCGATCAAAAAGTGTATGTTGACCTCGGCTTCTT
>JAUXDV010000318.1 GCA_030620735.1 Gammaproteobacteria bacterium | reverse complement strand
GCCAGCTCCATGGCGCCGTAGAGTTTAATGATTTCGACCTGCTGTCCGCGCTGCGCAAAAAAACGCTCTGTCGTATGCACATACTTGGAGGCGATGCGCACATGATCACCGTCATAGGTTGCATCCGGCTTACCGGCCACCATCATTCGGCAGCGTGCAATCTTCAGATCCAGCGGCTCGTAGAGCCCTTCACTGCCATGCTCCATCAACACATCCTTGCCGGCAACGCCCACATCGGCGGCGCCCCACTGCACATAAGTGGGAACATCCGTGGCGCGTATCACCACCAGCTTGATATGTTCATGGTTGGTGTCCAGGATCAGCTTGCGGCTGGTGACGGGGTCATCCACCGGCTCGATGCCGGCATGCGCCAGCAGAGGCAGTGTATCCTTGTAAATACGCCCCTTGGAGAGGGCGATCGTCAGCGGCATCTCACGCATGATCAACGCCCCTCGACCCGGCGGATGCGCGCACCAAGGCCGGAGAGTTTCTCTTCGATGTTCTGGTAGCCCCGGTCAACATGATAGATACGGTCGACCAGCGTATCGCGGTCAGCCACCAGTCCGGCGATCACCAGGCTCGCCGAAGCGCGCAGATCCGTCGCCATCACCGGAGCTCCCTTGAGTTCCTCCAGACCAGTGCAGATCGCGGTATTGCCCTCGAGGCGAATATCCGCCCCCATGCGCTGCAACTCCGGAATATGCATGAAGCGGTTTTCAAACACTGTCTCGGTCACCACACCTACGCCCTCGGCAATCGCATTGAGCGTACAAAACTGCGCCTGCATATCGGTGGGAAACGCCGGGTATGGGTCGGTATGGATATCGACAGCCCGCGGACGCTTACCCTGCATGTCCAGCTCGATCCAGTCATCACCCGTTGTTATAACGGCTCCGGCTTCAGTCAGCTTGTGGAGCACGGCATCCAGCGCTGAAGGATCTGTATCACGCGCACGGATCTTGCCGCGTGTCACCGCAGCGGCCACCAGGAAAGTGCCGGTTTCGATGCGATCAGGCATAACATTATAGGTCGCTCCATGCAGCCTCTCCACACCTTCGATAACAATCGTATCTGTTCCGGCGCCCGAAATTTTGGCGCCCATGGCATTGAGGAAACCGGCAAGGTCGGCGACTTCCGGCTCGCGTGCGGCATTCTCAATGATAGTCTCGCCATCCGCCAGAGTCGCCGCCATCATCAGGTTTTCAGTGCCGGTAACAGTCACCATATCAAGTAATAGCCTGGCTCCTTTGAGGCGCTCGGCAGTCGCATGGATAAAGCCGTTCTCAACCTCGATATTGGCGCCCATTGCGCGCAATCCTTCGATATGCAGATTGACAGGCCGTGCACCGATAGCGCAGCCACCGGGCAGGGAGACGATCGCCTCACCAAAGCGGGCCAACGTAGGGCCCAGCACCAGAATCGAGGCGCGCATGGTTCTCACCAGGTCATAGGGCGCTTCATAACTCGTGATATTGCTAGCATCCACCTCGACCTGCATGTGGTCATCAACCGTGATCTGCGCCCCCATATGACCCAGCAGTGCAATCGTCGTGGTGACATCCTGCAGATGCGGAACATTGCCGACAGTGACAGGCTCTTCAGCCAGCAGGGTAGCCGCAAGAATAGGCAATGCAGCGTTCTTGGCGCCGGAGATACGCACATCCCCGGAGAGGCTGTTTCCGCCAGTGATCAGGAGTTTATCCATGAGAAATTGTGGATTTTAGTAACAGGATCGCTAATGATACTGGAAATAGCGGATACTCCCAACTTTGGCGAAACCCTGGCAGTAATTCTCAATGGACTAAACTCTATTTCAAGAGGGCTTATCTCACGCAAGATGCGCCCTGCCGTAATCTGCACATCGAGTCTGAAAGCGTTGGAAACAGCCAACCTGGCAACCCGAAGACTTGACCTGATTCTTTGTGCCATCAATCGGGTTTTACGAAACATGCTATTGCAAGAACTCAGGATGGATCAAGGGACTTTGTGGCATTTTATCCACTTGACGACGATCTGAAAAACAGGATGCATTGCGCGCATGCGAGGCCTACCAGGAAAACGGACTACACCTGACACTTGAAGAAGCAGATGATTGGTTAGCGGAACTTGACGCAGGTGAGGATCGCTTTAACAACGTCTCTTATGCGCTTTGAATTCCAAATGACCGCACTGTTGGGCGTAAGAGAGGGTTATGTTCATTGGGAGGTGAATGACTGTAGCTGCTCCACACCGGACATTCAAAGATTCCCAATCAACTCGTTATTGTGATCGGATTAGCGGAGGGTCTTTTCTATGTCATGCTCAGGAACA
>JAUXDV010000284.1 GCA_030620735.1 Gammaproteobacteria bacterium | reverse complement strand
AATGGCTGCGGCCCTCTTCAGCACAGGCTGAATTACACCTTCTCTTTGATCCGCGCAGATTTTCCTGAACGTTCACGCAGATAGTAGAGCTTGGCGCGGCGCACGTCGCCGCGGCGCTTCACCTTGATCTCGGCAATAGACGGACTATATGTCTGGAAGACACGCTCGACGCCTTCACCGTATGAGATCTTGCGCACGGTAAATGCAGAGTTGACACCGCGATTGCGCTTGGCAATGACGACACCTTCATAGGCCTGCAATCTTTCGCGTTCGCCCTCTTTGACCTTTACCTGAACAATCACGGTATCACCGGGTCCAAAATCGGGAATGTCACGCTCCATCTGTTCTGCTTCAAGCGCTTCGATGATATTACTCATTGTGGTTGCTCCTCACTAGTCTGTCGCTTCACAGCGAAAATAAATTGATCTAACAAATCTCTCTCTTGTGCGCTCAAGTCGCGCTTTTTCAGCAACTCCGGACGGCGCAACCATGTACGCCCCAGTGACTGTTGCAACCGCCAAAGGCGGATAGCCTCGTGATCACCGCTGAGCAGCACTTTCGGTACGCTCATGCCATCGATCATTTCAGGCCTGGTGTAGTGCGGGCAGTCAAGCAGCCCATCGACATGGGACTCCTGCAACGCTGAATCCTGATGGCCCAATGCGCCCGGCAATAGCCGGATGACGGCATCCATCAGAATCATCGCCGGCAATTCGCCCCCTGAAAGGACGTAGTCGCCTACCGACCACTCTTCATCAATCTCTGTTTCAAGCAGGCGCTCGTCAACACCCTCATAACGCCCCGCCAGCAGTATAATTCCTGATTGCGTACTGAACTGCTGCAGTGCATGCTGCGTCAGCGGTCGCCCCTGCGGGCTCAGATAAATCACCCTGCTATGCGGAGCCTGCTGACGGGCTGCATCGATTGCAGCACGCAATGGCTCCACTTTCATCAACATACCCGGGCCGCCGCCATAAGGGCGATCATCCACGCTGCGATGCACATCCTGTGTGTAATCGCGGGGATTCCAGCAATCGATGCTGACCAGTCCCCGTTTCAGCGCCCTGCCGCTGATTCCGCTGTCAAGAGCGGAAAACATCTCCGGAAACAGCGTAACAACATCAAATCGCAATCTGGAACTCCTCTTAGAACTCCGGATCCCAGTCAACGATCATCCGCTTCTGTTGCAAATCGACATCTGTCACGACCTGCCCGGGCAGATAGGGGATCAGGCGTTCCCTGGCTTCACTATTCTCTTCCCTGACAACAAGCACATCATTTGCGCCGGTCTCGAGGAGGTGATCCACAATACCCAGTTCAACACCGTCAGTTGTCACCACGTTCAGACCTTCAAGATCCAGCCAGTAGTACTCACCGGGTCCTGCTGCGGTGAGCTGATCGCGTGTTATGGCAATTTCACAACCGGAGAGGGTTGCCGCCATATCCCGGTCATCGATACCGGCAAGCTTAACAACAACATTTTTTCCCTGTTTGCGGCCGTCTTCAACTGCAATACGCTGCCAGCCATGCTGACGCTTCAGCAGCCACTCGGAGTAATTGATAATGCCTTCACGCGGATCGGTATCAGAAAAGACCTTGACCCAGCCTCTGACGCCATAAAGGCCGTTGATGCGGCCCAGTGTGATCAGTTTCTGATCATTCTGCGTGGCATCACCCGACATCATCTTTAACCATCAACTGATGGCATACCAGCAATTCAGGCGGCTTCGACAGCTTCTACTGCCTTTGCAGCTTCCTTACGGTAATCCTTGACCAGTTTGGCAACGCGCTCAGAAGGCTGTGCACCCAAACCAACCCAGTGATCCACGCGGTCCAGGGCGATACGCAGAGGAGTTTCTCCTCCCGTGGCGCCGGGGTTATAAAAACCCAGACGTTCGATGTAACGGCCATCTCGCGCACGGCGACTGTCAGCCACGGCGATATGATAGAAAGGCTTCTTCTTGGCGCCAGTTCTGGAAAGACGAATAGTGACCATACTTATCTCTTGTATCTCTTGCTCATTAGGAATACCTGCTGCTCAACCGACTGCATCAGGATAAACAGCGCATTGTACTGATTTTCAGGAAAAAGTGAAGTGAAATAATCACTTTTATGGGGTGGGTTTTAGGTTTTAAGTTTTAGGTTTTAGGAGAAAACAATAAACCTGACATTTGAGTCTCTTGCAAAATTCAATAATACGTCATTCCCTCGAAGGTGGGAATCCATGAAATCAGCCACTTACAGACCAAGAAAGTAACATCTCAATAACACCGTGCATTGAATACATTTTGTTAAAACAGATGTCATTGCGAGGAGCTGAAAGCGACGCGGCAATCCGGTTTGGAGATTATAAATTACATCCTTGTAATTTACCCTTCGGGTCGCACAAAGTGCGTTCAATTTTGCTCCAGGCAAAATTAGTGCCGCAGTCGCTTAGGCTCCCTCGCAATGACGGTATTTGCACGGAGTTTATTGAGATATTACGGCTTATTCAGTTTTTACTGATCTTCTTATATTGAGAATGATTATTGATAATCCTCTGTTAATAAATATTTATCATGTGCGCTACAGGTATCTATATCGATATATAGGGTCTACTCTTTAAAATACCCATATCAAAAGGCAAGACAAATGAGCTCACACAATGCCGTTGTTATCGTACATATCGATGAAACACTGACTGATAAAGAGATCCACGATGTAGAGCAGGAACTTTCTGCCGGTGACGGCGTGCAGGCAGCCTGCATGCACGTACGCACGCGCCACCTGATGGTTGTTGACTATGATTCAGAGCGAATCAAATCAATTCAGTTGCTCGGGAAGGTCCAGTCACAGG
>JAUXDV010000090.1 GCA_030620735.1 Gammaproteobacteria bacterium | reverse complement strand
AATCACCCCTGCAAACTGTCACCGTTGTCATCAACGGCCGCAGCGTTGCTGTTCCTCAGGGAGAGAGTGTTGCCGCTGCGGTGCTGGCGGAAAACATCGGCTATAGCCGCACCACTCCGGTCAAACAACAGCCGCGCGCCCCTTTCTGCATGATGGGAGTCTGCTTCGACTGCCTGATGGTGATCGACGGAGTTCCCAATCAACAGGCCTGCATGGTGCAGGTGCGTGAAGGCATGCGCATCGAGCGCCAGCAGGGGAGCGGGGTGTGAGGAAGAGTTTCATGAAGGATCAGTATCAACTTGTGATTATCGGCGCGGGGCCTGCCGGACTTGCCGCTGCAACAGTTGCCGCTGATCACGGTGTCGAGGTGGCACTGCTTGATGAGCAACCTGCTCCCGGCGGTCAGGTATTTCGCGCCATCGAAGCAGCGCCTGTGGAGCGTGCTGAGAAGCTGGGACCGGAATATCGCCGCGGTGAAAAACTGGTCACCACTTTTCGCAACAGCTCCGCCCGCTATTTTCCCGATACGCAGGTGTGGTCGCTCTCCGCACAAAGAGAGATCGGAGTGATTCATCAGCAGCAGGCACGCATGATTAGCGCTGAGCAGGTGCTGATCGCCAACGGCGCATTTGAACGCCCCGTGCCTTTTCCCGGATGGACTCTGCCGGGCGTGATGAACGCTGGCGCAGGACAGATACTCTTCAAAGGCAGCGGCATCGTGCCTTCGGACGGAGTCGTGCTCGCCGGCTCCGGACCACTGCTGCTGTTGCTGGCATGGCAATACCTGCGCGCCGGCGTCAAGGTCAAAGCCGTTCTGGACACCATCTCCAGGGTCAACTACATCAAGGCCCTGCCCAAACTGCCCAGTGCGCTGCTGGTGCATCATCATATTACCCAGGGTCTGCGTTATCAGCAGACATTGAAACTGGCTGGCGTCGAACTGCACAATGGCATCCGTGATCTGCAGGCGCATGGCAAAGAGTCTCTTGAGTCCATCAGCTACCGCCACAAAGGAAGCAGGCACAGGCTCAGGACAGACTCCCTGATGATCCATTTCGGCATCACCCCCAACATCCACCTCAGCCAGGCAGCCGGCTGCGAGCATTTCTGGCACAAGCGTCAGCAGTGCTGGAGACCCGAGCTGGACAAGTGGGGGGGCAGCAGCATTGAGGGTATCCTGATTGCAGGCGACGGAGGTGGCATCGGTGGAGCACGCACCGCTGAACATGCTGGCCGCATCTCCGCCTTCAAGGTTTTGCACAACCTGGGAATCCTGAATCAGCGTGAGTGTAAGCTTGAGGCCGCCCAGGACAGAAAATGGATGAAAGCGGATCTGCGCATTCGGCCATTTCTTGAAAAGCTGTTTCGCATTCCTGACAGCATGCTCCGAGTCCCGCATGACAACGCCATCGTGTGCCGCTGTGAAGAGGTGACGGCCGGGGAGATACGCTCGGCAATTGCCGCCGGACACACTGACAGCAACCAGGTCAAGTTTTATACCCGCTGCGGTATGGGACCCTGCCAGGGACGTCAGTGTTCACAGGCCGTGGCCCATATCGTTGCCGATAAAACCTCCGTCCCTTTGCAGCAAAGCACCCAATTCCGGGTGCGTCCTCCGCTCAAGCCATTGACGCTGGAACAGCTTGCAAGCCTCTATCCGGACGAGACAGAATGAAGAGTGATGTCATCATCATCGGCGGCGGTCTTATGGGCTCCTCGACGGCGCTGCAGCTTGCCATGCGCGGCATTGACTGCACCGTTGTGGAAAAACAGAGCCCCGGGCGTCATGCTTCGGGCGTCAATGCCGGCGGCCTGCGCCAGCTCAACCGCAATCCGGCGGAAATTCCGCTGACGGTCGAAGCGGCAAAGATGTGGCGCAACATCGAATCACTGGTGGATTCGGATTGTGATGCGCGCTTTCCCGGTCAGCTGCGAGTCGCTGAGAACAGCAATGACCTCGACCTGCTGGAGCAGCGCGCCTCGATGGTGCACTCGCTCGGCTATGCACATGAAGAGATGATCGGCCGCGAAGAGCTCTACCGACTGGTTCCGGCGCTGGCCCCGCACTGCCTCGGCGCCCTGACCTGCCGTGAAGACGGCTACGCGCGTCCATTTCATGCCCTCACTGCTTTTCGCAACAAGGCCCGCTCTCTGGGAGTGGAGTACCGCATCAACACCATTGTCGATGCGGTTGAACGGGAGAGTGGGCTGTGGCGGGTAACGACCAGAAAGGGGGAGTTCCAGGCGCCTGTGCTGGTCAATTGCGCCGGTGCATGGGCAGGACATATCGCCGCCTCCCTGGGTGAGCCCGCGCCATTGAAACCCGGCGCGCCGATGATCATGGTGACAGAACGGCTGCCGCACTTTATCGACCCGGTCATCGGCGCCGCCAGCCGTAAGCTCTCTTTCAAACAGATGCAGAACGGCACCCTGCTGATCGGTGGGGCGCACATGGCAAGCCTCGATTTTCGCAAGGAAACCAGTGATATTAAATGGCCGAAGCTGGCGATGAGTGCGCGCAGCGTGATGGCGCTGTTTCCGCAGTTAAAAGATGTGCGCATCGTACGCACCTGGGCAGGGATCGAAGCCTTTACGCCCGACAATCTTCCTGTTATCTGTAAAAGCAGCACGGCTGAAGACGCGTACCACGCCTTCGGTTTCTCAGCCCACGGCTTTCAGTTATCCCCTTTGATCGGCAGAATTATTGCCGAACTGATTGTTGACGGCAAAAGCGGCTTTCCGATAGAGCCTTTCAATATCACAAGATTCCGACCCCTCCAGGAAGGTTATCAATAACCCCTTGGATCACTTCATATTATGTCACCTGCTCCTACTTCGATCTGCATGTCGAACGACAGCCTTCTCCAGCTCAACAAGAAACAGGACCGAGGATGCAACCAGCACGATGCGCACCCACACCGCAACATCGATGCCGGTCGTGCTGAACAGTGTCTGCATTGGGGGCAGGTATGTAAAACAGCCCTGGAAAACAATGAGCACGCCGACCGCTATCAACACATAGCGGTTTCCCAGAAAGCCATTGAGATTGAGCACACTCGCCTTGATATATCTGGAATTAAACAGATAGAAGATCTCGAACATGACCAGCGTATTGACTGCAACGGTGCGCGCCAGTTCAATGCTGGCGCCATGTTCGCGTTCCCAAAGAAATAGACCGAATGTACCTGTTACCATGATGAGTGACACAAAAGTGATGCGCCAGATAAACATGCCCGTGAGCAGCGGCTCACGGGAATCGCGGGGTGGACGCTGCATAATATTGCGTTCCGCCGGCTCAAATGCCAGCGCCAATGCCAGGGTCACCGCGGTTATCATGTTGATCCAGAGAATCTGCACCGGAGTAATCGGCAGCATGCGGCCGAGCATAATGGCGGCAATAATGGTCAGTGCTTCACCACCGTTGGTCGGCAAAATGAAGAGGATGGCCTTCTTGAGGTTGTCATAGACGGTGCGCCCCTCTTCCACAGCGTGGGAGATCGAGGAAAAATTATCGTCCGCCAACACCATCTCCGCAGCTTCCTTGGCAACTTCGGTGCCGTTTTGCCCCATGGCGGTACCGATATCGGCGCGTTTCAATGCAGGTGCATCATTCACGCCGTCGCCGGTCATGGCGACCACCTGGCCATTGACCTGCATCGCCTTCACCAGTCGCAGTTTATGTTCGGGGCTGGAGCGGGCGAAGATATCCACTTCGGCGGCTGCGACGCGTAGCTCCTCCTCATTCATGCTTTCCATCTCGTGACCGCTCAGCACTGTTTCACCGTCACCAATACGCATTTGCGCGCCGATCGCAACGGCAGTCACGGCATGATCACCGGTGATCATTTTCACCTTTATTCCGGCGGACTGGCAGCGATGCACGGCCCGGATCGCATCTTCCCGCGGCGGATCGATCATGCCGACGATGCCCAGCAGAGTCAGGCCGCTTTCCAGATCCGCAAACGTCAGTTCACGCTGGTCATCACCAACGGGCTTGAGGGCAATGGCCAGTACACGCTGGCCTCGGCGCGCCATGGCATCTGTCTGCCACCGCCAATAGTCGGAATCAAGCGGGATATCACCACTATGGGTTCTCTGCCATGCGCACATCTCCAGCAGCCGTTCCGGCGCACCCTTGATGTAGGCAAAATCATGCCCGTCATGATCATGGTGCAGTGTGGCCATAAACCGGTGCTCGGATTCGAAAGGAATCACGTCACTGCGCGGTCGTGTCTCCCGTTCAAAAACCGGATCCAGTCCGGCCTTGATTCCCAGTGTCAGCAACGCACCTTCGGTGGGATCACCCTGCAGAACCCATTCACCGTCGCGCTCATCTAATACAGCGTCATTGCACAACAAGGATGCTCGCGTCAACTCGGAAAGGACCGGATAGTCGTCCGGCATGATCTCCCTGTCGTCGAACAGGAAGCTTCCATGCGGGTCGTAGCCTCCACCGGTTACCTCAAACAGGCCGCTAGCCGCAGCAACGGACTGTACTGTCATCTCATTGCGTGTCAGGGTGCCGGTTTTATCGGAACAGATGACAGTCACCGAACCCAGTGTCTCGACCGCCGGCAGGCGCCGGATGATGGCATGACGATGCGCCATACGCTGTACCCCGATGGCCAGCGTAATCGTCATGATGGCGGGCAAACCTTCCGGAATCGCGGCTACCGCCAGACCCACCGCCGCCAGGAACATCTCAGCAATCGGGTAATCGCGGAACAGTATGCCAAACACAGAAGTTACAGCAGCGATCGCGATAATCACTGCGGTGAGCCAGCGGGAAAATTGTGACATCTGACGCAGCAGCGGTGTGGTCAGCGTCTCCACCCGCGCCAGCATGGTGCTGATGCGACCGATCTCGGTACGGGAACCTGTTGCAACCACCACACCCCTGCCCTGTCCATAGGTAACAAGTGTGCCTGAATACGCCATGCTGCGACGATCCCCCAGCACTGCATCCTCTATCACTGGCTCGATCTGCTTTTCCACCGCGACAGATTCTCCGGTTAGCACGGATTCCTGGATCTGCAGGCTCTTGATCCGGAACAGACGCAGATCCGCAGGGACCTTGTCGCCTGACTGCAAAAACACCACATCGCCGGGCGCCAGTTCATCGGCCGGTATCGTAGCGCGCTGTCCATCGCGCAATACCACTGCCTGCGGCGATAACATTTGGCGTATCGCCTTCAAGGCATTCTCCGCTTTGCCTTCCTGTACAAAACCAATCACGGCATTGACGACAACGACTCCCAGTATCACACCTGCATCCACCCAATGTCCGAGTATGGCCGTGATACCACTGGCGGCAAGTAACACATAAATCAGCAGATTATGAAATTGATAAAAAAAACGCACCAGCGGACCGCGAGTTCTGCCCTCAGGCAGTCGGTTCGGTCCGAATTCGTCAAGGCGGAGTCTCACTTTATCTATAGCAAGTCCATCCTCGCCTGCATCCAGAAGCGCAAACACACGCGTATTATTCATCGCGTGCCAATGATTGGAATCATCAGCTTGCTCGTGGGGTTTACGGGTTGCGACGTTAACGGCCGCGAGTGTCCTCTGCGTGACATAGGCGCCAACCAAACCCAATACCACGAGCATAAACAGAACAATCAGCCATTCGATAACAGTAAGATCAAAATTCCAGACCAGATCATCACTCACCTGAATTCTCCACATTCACAGTAAATCTACCGGCCCTCAGAAGGTCACATGTTCTCCATAATCCTAAAATAATCCTTAATGAGTAGAGGTGCTAACAAAACCCTCTCTTGCCGGTATGCTTTTAACCAAGGCTCCTTTATCTCGCTCTGAGTAACCCTCTCATTTAAGTATAGACAAGATAGTTGTTAATGAATGATTTCGAGCAGCAAATCTGCGCAAAAAACTGCCCAATGTTCAGGAGGTAAGAGATGGCGCCTTCTGCGCCAGAATAGAGATTATTCTGCACAACACGGGAGAGGCATCCAGGGATGGTTTATGGGAGCGGTCTCAGGCCACTACGTGGCGTATCCGACGAACCGGGCCTCTATACAGAGTATTGACCGGACATTCGCAACACCCATCCAAACCCGCACTGATTGCTGATTCAGTGATTGACTGATCCTAAACGAACTAATGATGATTGATGGAACTGAGGGATAACGGAGAATTACTCGTCAAACGATCTATATGCCCATGAGATTTACCAACTCCCCGCTACTGATGACATGACAGTAGATCATATTGAGTATCTCAAGCTCCTTTCGGTGGAGATCATCTGTTCCCGCCGCACAGCAATCCTCGACAAGGATTACGTTGAAACTTTCATCCGCCAGGCTGCGCACTGTCGATGAGATGCACTGATCGGTAAAGATACCGGTGAGCACCACATTCTTTATACCCATGTTGTGCAATACCAGGCGCAGGTTGGTTCCTGTGAGAGCGCTATCGGTGGTTTTGGTGACCACGATCTCACCTTGTTGCGGTGCAAGTTCCGCAACAATCTGGGCATCCTGCCTCTCCTTTGGCAGCAGCAGGTAGTTCCATCCTGGCTTTTTCTGGCTCAACGAGCGATCCTTTCCACTCTCCAACAGGCAGGCAATGCGGGCATGCAGCACATTCATTCCATGTTGCCGAAAGCGGTTCTGTAGTTCGCCAGTCGCCGGGATGACGACCTCACGCATACGTTTATGAAAAGGCGCCCAGCGCGCCCTTTCCACAGGGTTATCCGAAGGTGTCATGTAAGTGTTCTGAACATCGATACTCAACAGCGCAGTTTCATCCGCGAGCAGCGAGAGATCCGATGGTTCAGCGGCGCCCTCATAGTAGAAGGAGCGGTAGTCGGTTTTCCAGTTCATCTTGATTTCAGTTGTTCGATGTGAATGTGGGCCGGGGTCATTGTGTCTGCCGGTATCTATACATTTTATTTACTCCGATCTCATCAGCCATGCTAACAGCGGTAACTGAAATGGAGCTCTGATGGTCCTTTCAATTCCTTATTTGTATGATGCGCACGTGCCCAACGCATACCCCACACTGCCAGGTGCCCCATGATCGGAGCCAGTTCCTTGCCCGCGGGGGTCAGGAAGTACTCATACCCTTTGCTGCCCTGTAGCGCTTTGCGAACGACTATCCCGGCGCCTTCCAGCTGTTTGAGCCGCTTGGTTAGCAGCGATGGAGAGATGCGGTTTCAAATATGCTTCTAATTTGTTTTCTTGTAAAATTATTGCTCAAGTTTTCAATATCCTTGATCGCCCCGGAAAAAGGCCACTGTACCCTGAACTCCGGGACAAGCACCCCATTGATGCTTTCCGCACAAAATAGAAAGATCACTTCGTTACCATCACAATCAGGATTTGGACAATAGAGATCCTCGACCATGAATTTTGATCTCGATAAGTAACATTGAAAGAGTAGTAACCTCCTCCATCATAGATACTTCGTCCATTGGATGGCGCAAGTTGAAAGGCCTTCGATATCGACGCCATTCAACGGATTCTCACAATTCGCATAGCCACACTCATCCCCACAGGGTTCGTTGTTTTTCAAACACTGGCAGCGACTGCTATGACAACCGGATTTACAATTGCAATGTGTGGTTTTTTTCATTTCAAGTAGTGCAGAAATCCCATAGGATAT
>JAUXDV010000122.1 GCA_030620735.1 Gammaproteobacteria bacterium | reverse complement strand
GACACGCATGGGTCCCCTCGCAACGATAGATTGTGAACCCGGTCAGGCCTGGAAGGGAGCAGCCGCAGCAGTTGATTCGTGTGCCGGGGTGTGGCTTGTGCGGGTCACCTCCTAATTTCAGGCATTAAGCCGCAGATTTCAGGTCATTTATGCAGAGCTTCCCTTGCCTGTGGCTGCTGATTATCTGTTTCAAATACGTTTATTGATATGTCTTACGAGGTGCTGGCGCGAAAGTGGCGGCCTCACAGCTTTGATGAGCTGGTGGGGCAGCAGCATGTTGTGCAGGCGCTTTCCAATGCGCTGGACAATGATCGTCTGCACCATGCCTATCTTTTTACCGGCACCCGAGGTGTCGGTAAAACCACCCTGGCGCGAATTTTTGCCAAAGCCCTGAACTGCGAAGAGGGCATCTCCTCGAAGCCTTGCGGTGAGTGCAGTTCCTGCCATGAGATCGATCAGGGACGCTTTATTGATCTGCTGGAGGTCGATGCGGCTTCGCGCACCAAGGTCGAACAGACGCGCGAGTTGCTCGAAAACGTCCCCTACGCGCCTGTGCGGGGACGTTACAAGGTGTACTTGATCGACGAGGTGCACATGTTTTCTGCAGGAAGTTTCAATGCGCTGCTGAAGACACTCGAGGAGCCGCCTCCGCATGTCAAATTTTTGCTGGCCACGACAGATCCTCAAAAATTGCCCATGACAGTCCTGTCGCGCTGTCTGCAGTTTGGTCTGAAGCGTTTAACCCATGATCAGATCGCAGCTCAGCTGCAGCATATCCTGACTTCCGAAAAGGTCGAGTTTGATTCACAGGCGCTTGCGCTGCTGGCTTCGGGTGCTGACGGCAGTATGCGTGACGGGCTGAGCCTGATGGATCAGGCGATTGCCTTTGGCGCTGGTGAGGTGCGAGAGTCCCAGGTGCAGGTGATGTTGGGGACGGTTTCCCGTGATTATGTCTATGGATTGCTGGACGCAGTCAGTAGTGGTAACGGCATTCTTCTGATGGAGCGCATCGCCGAGGTTGCCGAACGCGCCCCGGATTTTCGCTCGGTGCTGGATGAGATGCTGCGTATATTGCATCGCATTGCCATCGAGCTGGCAGTACCGGGTGTAGGCAGGGAAGAGGCGGATGCATCACGCTTGACGGAGTTGGCAAATTGCCTGCAGCCTGAAGAGGTGCAGCTCTATTATCAGATTGGAGTTACCGGCAAGCGGGATATCATCTATGCCCCTGATCTGCGCAGCGGCTTCGAGATGGTGCTGCTGCGCATGCTGGCTTTTCGACCCGATGCAGGAGACAGCAGGCCGCAGCAGGCTGTGGTGAAGAAGAGGACGCAGCAGCTTCCCGCTACCAGCACCGCTCCCGCACAGTCACCATCCAAGCCTGCTAAGCAAAAAATTCAACAGGCATCTCCCGGTTATGCTTCAGGCCAACAGGCGGCAGCTGTGCAAGCGCAGTCAACTCAAACATCAACTGTTTCAGCAACAGCTGCAACAGCAAAAAATCAAATACCAGTCTTAGATGAATGGTCCGCGATTGTTGCAAAACTTGACCTGGGAGGGGTGAGCCGTCAACTGGCGGTAAACTGCGCATTAAAAAGCATTGATGACAAGAGAGTTTTCCTGACGCTTCAGCAGAATCACCAGGCGCTGAAGAGTGAAATGTCTGAAAGACGTTTGCAGACAGCGCTGTGTGATCATTTCGATAATAAATCACTGTTGTTGGAAATCGAAATTGGCGAACCCTGCAGCGATACTCCGGCACAGCAGCAGGCGCAGGCGGATGAGCAAAAAGTTGTGGATGCACGCGAACAGATGGCACAGGATCCCTTAGTCAAAGCTGCTCAGCAGCAGCTGGGTGCAACGCTGCTCGAAGAGACGGTCAAGCCGGTTTAGGAAGTTCTGATATATTCGTAACTGCTCAATAACCCCGAGAAAGACAGCATCCTACACCGTCTCGAACAATGCACGGGGTTATTGAGATATTACATAAATTCATAGAGTAGAAGGTATTAGGTATGATAAAAGGCGGACTCGGCAACATGATGAAGCAGGCGCAGAAGATGCAGGAAGATATGCAGAAAGCGCAGCAGCAGCTTGCCAATGAAGAGGTAACCGGTGAATCAGGCGGCGGCATGGTGAAGGTGACCATGAATGGCAAGCATGAGGTGCGGCGCATAGCGATCGATGACGCCCTGGTTGGTGATGACAAGGATATGCTGGAAGATCTGGTCGCAGCAGCTTTCAATGATGCCGCTCATCGTGTGGCGGAGATGGCGGAGCAGAGTATGTCCGGCCTGACTTCAGGATTGAATTTGCCGCCGGGACTCAAGCTGCCCTTCTGATGGCGCAGGGCTTGCTGAAAAACCTCGTCGATGCACTCTGCTGTTTGCCCGGTGTTGGGAAAAAATCTGCGCAGCGCATGGCTTTTTATCTCCTGGAACGCGATCGTGACGGCGGCAGACACCTTGGCGAGCTATTGCAGCAGGCGATGCAAAAGATAGGACGATGCAGTCGCTGCCGCACCTTCACGGAGCTGCAAACCTGCTCGGTCTGCAGCAGCCAGCGTCGTGATAATACGCTGTTATGCGTGGTTGAGACCCCCGGAGAGCTCGAGGCGATCGAGCAGTTAACCGACTATCGTGGTTTCTACTTTGTGCTGCACGGCCGACTGTCGCCGCTCGATGGGCTGGGGCCCGGTGAGATCGGCATGGATGAATTGCAGCAGCGCCTTGCAGAAGGAGAGGTTGCCGAGGTTATTCTGGCGACAAATCCGACGGTGGAAGGTGAGGCAACGGCTCATTACATCAGTGAAATGGCTGCTCGCTACAACGTGCGGACGACTCGTATCGCACATGGCGTGCCGCTGGGTGGTGAGCTGGAATATCTGGACGGCGGCACCTTGTCGCATGCGATATCCGGCCGCCGGGAATTCGAATAGAGGAGTAACTGAAATGGCGGATGATTGTCTCTTTTGCAAGATCGCAAATGGTGATTTTAATACAGACTTTGTCTACGAAAACGATGAAGTGGTGGCTTTTCGGGATCTCAATCCGCAGGCTCCGACACATGTGCTGGTGATTCCACGTCAGCACATTGCAACTCTCAACGAGATCGATGCAGAGAACTCAGCGATTATCGGCAAGATGTATATTGCCGCCAGGGAGATCGCCGCCAGCGAAGGTCTGGCTGAACGGGGTTACCGGGCGGTGATGAACTGCAATGCGGATGCCGGGCAGACAGTGTTTCACATCCACCTGCATCTTGTCGGCGGAAAGCCGATGGGGTGGCCGCCCTGGCCTTAAAACCCCTCACTCTAACCCTCTCCCCGGGGGAGAGGGGATCATAATCCGGTGGTCAGCAACTCTTCCAGCATGCGTTGGTAAATACTGCTCAACAGATCCAGATCTTCAACTGCAACACATTCATCGACCTGGTGAATGGTTTTATTCAATGGCCCGAGTTCCAGCACCTGGGCGCCGGTGGGGGCAATAAAGCGTCCATCGGAGGTGCCCCCTGAGGTGGAGAGTTCGCTCTCGTGTCCGGTAATCTCTAAAATTGCAGTTTGCGCCGCCTCGACAAGTTTTCCTGCTTCAGTCAAAAAGGGTTTTCCGGAGAGTGTCCACTCGATCTCGTAGTTGAGTCCATGATTATCCAGGATCTCTGCGACCCGCTGTTCGATGCGTTGATGCGTGGTCTCTGTCGAGTAGCGAAAATTGATCAGCAGTTCGACCGACCCCGGGATGACATTGGTGGCGCCTGTGCCGCCATTGATGTTGGAGATCTGGAAAGTGGTGGGGGGGAAGTAGTCGTTGCCCCGATCCCACTCGACAGTGGTCAGTTCAAGCAGCGCCGGGGCTGCGAGGTGAATCGGGTTGCTGGCCAGGTGCGGGTAGGCGACATGTCCCTGTTTGCCGTGAATCACCAGCCTGGCATTGTGTGACCCGCGCCGTCCGTTTTTGATGACATCGCCAAGGCGGGTTGCCGAGGATGGCTCGCCCACCAGGCACCACTTGATCTTCTCGCCACGGGACTCGAGTCTCTCGAGGACCCTGACGGTTCCTTCCGTTGCCGGCCCCTCTTCATCGCTGGTGATGAGAAAGGCGATAGAGCCATTGTGATCAGGGTGAACTGCGACAAAGGCTTCACAGGCTGTCACCATGGCGGCAAGGCTTCCTTTCATGTCCGCCGCACCGCGGCCATACAGCAGGCCGTGGTGAATTTGTGGCTCAAAAGGCGGCACTTTCCATGATTCCGGATCGCCTGTAGGGACGACATCAGTATGGCCTGCAAAGGCAAACAGCGGTTCTTCACTGCCGCGCCTGGCCCAGAAGTTGTCGACCTCGCCAAAACGCATGGGTTCGATGTTGAAGCCAATCGCCTGCAGGCGCTCGATCATGAGCTGTTGGCAGCCAGCATCATCGGGGGTGACAGAGGGACGGCTGATCAGATCAATTGCAAGTTCAAGGGTTGAAGATATAATGGATTGCACTAGTAATCCCTGGGTGGACTACATTTTTACAAATGAGTCAGATTTCAATAATGACTCTCGCAAAGGCGCAAAGCTCGCCAAGAAAAACCTTTGCGGTCTTGGCGTCTTGGCGAGAGAAAATGTTTTTTTCATACCTTGTCAGTCTGAGACTTGGTCTCGCTAGGATGTAAATAACTGCTGATAGCTATCTTCCGAGAAGCCGACCGTAATACCGGAATCCTTCTCGAGAACAGGGCGCTTGATGATGGAGGGTGTCTCCAGCATCAGTTGAATAGCGCTGCGTTGATCGATGGTATCGCGTATCTGCTGCGGTGTTTTGCGCCACATCATGCCGCGTTTGTTGAGAAGCACTTCCCAGCCGACAACATCAATCCATGCGTTGATTTTTTGTGCATCGATACCGGATTTCTTGTAGTCGTGAAACCGGTACTCGATATCATGCTCCTGCAGCCAGCGGCGGGCTTTTTTCATGGTGTCGCAGTTGGGAATGCCGTAGAGAGTAATCACGGTTGTCAAATGTCTCTCAACAGTTCGTTGATGCCGACCTTGCCGCGGGTTTTTTCATCCACGGTCTTGACGATCACGGCGCAGTAGAGGCTGTATGCACCGTCTTTCGACGGCAGGTTTCCCGAGACAACGACCGAGCCGGCCGGTACACGTCCAAAGTGGATTTCGCCGCTGGCGCGGTCATAGATTTTTGTGCTCTGGCCGATGAAGACGCCCATGGAGATGACGGATCCCTCTTCAACGATAACTCCCTCGACAACTTCCGAGCGTGCGCCGATGAAACAGTTGTCTTCAATGATGGTGGGTGCAGCCTGCAAAGGTTCGAGTACACCGCCGATGCCGACGCCGCCGGAGAGATGCACGTTTTTTCCAATTTGGGCGCAGGAGCCGACAGTGGCCCAGGTGTCCACCATGGTACCGGAATCGACATAAGCGCCGATGTTGACGTAGGAGGGCATGAGTACGCAGGAGGGCGCAATGAAGGAGCCTTTGCGTGCGGCAGCAGGGGGGACGACACGCACTCCGCCTTCGCGGAAATCCCTGGAGTTGTAGTCGGCATACTTGGATGGCACCTTGTCGAAATAGTTGGTGAATCCACCCTTCAGGAACTCATTGTCCTCCATGCGGAAATAGAGCAGAACCGCCTTCTTTATCCACTCATTGACGATCCAGCCGCCATCCTTTTTCTCGGCGACGCGGATTTCGCCGCGATCCAGTTGTTCGATCGCGCTCATTACGGCGTCTTTCGCCTGCGTATCTACGTTGCGCGGGGTAATATCGGCGCGGCGTTCAAAGGCGTCGACGATGATGGATTCAATGTCACTCATTGGGTTTGCTCCAGATAATTAAAATTTGAGCCTCTTGCAATACTCAAAAAAACGTCATTCCGGCGAAGGCCGGAATCTATAAAATCAACCATTTACAGATCGAGGTGCATGGATTCCGGCTAAAAGCATGCCGGAATGACAGTGTTTTTCAAAAGGCTCTGTTGTGTAACTTATAGGTGTTCTGTGCATTCTCTAGACAATTTATCATGCGGATTCTACACAGGTTTTGATGCGTTGTGCGGCTTCGATGCAATCTTCCAGCGGCGCAACCAGCGCCATGCGGATTCTGTTGGCGCCGGGATTGCCGGCGTCAGTCGTGCGTGACAGGTAGCTGCCCGGTAA
>JAUXDV010000342.1 GCA_030620735.1 Gammaproteobacteria bacterium | reverse complement strand
CCCAGCTTTTTTGCCTCTTCACTGAGCAGCACAGTAGTGATCAGTTCACTGATAATCTGGTTCTGCGCCTGCTGAGGATCCTGCGGCAACGGCGGTCCCTGGCGGCTGTCACGATATGTCAGCAGTGCAGGCATGCTGATATCTATATCGTTAATGGTCAAGACAGGTCCCTGCGGTATGGCTGGAACTTCAGCCGCCTGGAGGAGAGATGTGGTTAACAGCAGTGTGCTGGCAAATATGATTTTTTTCATTTAGAAAACTCGTTTGAATGGTTTAATGGTTACGTGTGAATAGACACCGGCATGCTGGTACGGGTCGTCAGCGGCCCATTGTTCAGCATCTGCCAGCGATGAAAATTCGGCAACGATGAGGCTGCCGCTGAATCCCTCTTCACCGGGATCCGGGGTATCGATAGCCGGATGGGGGCCTGCAATCAGCAAACGCCCATCGTCGCGCAAAGCCTCGAGGCGTTGTAGATGCGCCGGTCTTGCAGCAAGGCGTTTTTCAAGGCTGTCGGAGACATCTTCGGCGATAATGGCGTAGTACATCACTCTTCTTCCAATGATTTACAGTAATACTTTAGTACTCAACAACATTGTTGCAGATGAGTCAGGTTTCAATATTGATTCTCGCAAAGCTTCCGCATCCTGCTTACGCCCCTCACCTACATCCGTGTAGGCGAAGCGCTAAGTACGCCAAGAAAATCCTTTGCGTCTCTGCGCCTTTGCGAGATGCTCAGCTTGTTTTCATGCTTCATCAGTCTGAGATCTGGTCTCGTCGGGATTGACTGTTTCAGCATTCTGCATATGCCGGGCGATATAGAAACCTTGTGCCAGGGCAAATACAAAAGTCAGCCCCATCAGTCCATACAGCTTGAAATTGACCCATGCATCTTCGCTAAAGTTGAACGCGACTGCAACATTTAATCCGCCCAGAGCAATAAAAAAGAGGATCCATGCCATGTTCAGGCTCTTCCACTTGCTCTCCGGCAAAACCACATTGGCTTCCATCATGCGTTGCGGCAGGGTTTTTCCACCGATAAATGGCGCGATAATGAAAGCCGATGCAAATAGCCAGTTAACGATCGTAGGCTTGATCTTTACAAAGGTGGGGTCCTGCAGCACCAATGTCAAGCCGCCGAAAAAAACAACCAGCCCCAGCGTCACCCAGTGCATGGTGGGAATGGCTCCATCCCGTCGCCACAGATAGAACGCCTGCAGCAGCGAAGTGACGATCATTACAGCTGTGGCGACATAGATGCCGTAAATCTTGTAGGCGACAAAAAAGAGCAGCACGGGAAAGAGTTCAAACAGTAGTTTCATAGAGAAGTTTTAGGTTTTAGGTTTTAAGTTTTAGGTTAAGGAAGCTTCGCATATATCGATGGGATGGGGGTTCGGAGGAAGGGCAAACAAGAGAATAAGCATAACACATGATAGTTGCCCCTTCCCCCGTAGAAAAACTTGGATTAAGAAGCTCTGCTCTAAGCGCGCAGCGATTCGAGCAGAACTTCTTAATGCAGCGTTGGTTTGTTGGAGTAGCGTTGAAACCAGGTCTCGAC
>JAUXDV010000290.1 GCA_030620735.1 Gammaproteobacteria bacterium | reverse complement strand
GAGTATCAGGGAACTAAAGGCTGGGTCGCGGGGCGTTTTCTTGCTGAAGGAAGCTGCGACAGATCACAAGCCGCTGCTGAGACAGAAACGATCAGGATTGATGGTTATGCTGTCGATGCAGGTTCTGAAAGACGCGGTGGTGATTACTACAAAGATTTTGCCACCAGTGTGGAAGATTGCGCCGCCTGGTGCAGTCGCGAGTCACGCTGCAAGGGATTTGATTACCACAAGGATCTTGAAGCCTGCTGGGTCAAGGAGAAGATTCATCCCATGCAGCCGAACAAGAACGTGATCACTGGGATGAAAAAGTAAGGAATTTCTAATAGATCGATACGTCCTTTGCATGGATGGTTCTCTATACTAGACTAGCTTCCTGGCGTTACTCCTGTTGATCTACCTCGGCACATTGAAAAAAGATGGCCTCCCGGTAATGGCAGAGGCGAGCGACGGACGCAGCTATGCTGGCAAGCCACGCTATGGTGTGAGCGTCTTCGACTTCCACTTTCTTCTGCGTGGGCAACCCAGGGGCGGCAATGGACGCCACTCGCGGTTCATCGGCTACGCGAATATCCTGTGAAGTGCGCTTGCCTGGCAGCTGAATGCGATTGACAGCTCCTAACCCAATCTGCGGCTCTTGACCATGAATGCATTATTGTGAGGTTTCAGCCGGCATTGCTGCAAAGCGGCGGCTATCCTGATGTTCGGCTGTGAACAGCACCAGCTTGCCGAATGAGAAGCGAAAGCCTTCTACCTTCGACAGAAAATTCAAATAGGCAGACTCCTGCTCCATCAATGGAGGAGGACATGCCATCCTGGTCGAAATAGCAGGGCCTGTGGTGATGCGCCCTTTGCCATGATCTTCAAGTGATGCAGAGTAGCGATTGCACGCCGATGAGCCGCTGATTTTTCCATCCTTGAAGATTGCAGTGATCTCTCCGGTGTGACTCTCCGGCGCCGGAGTCTGTTGTTCACCCTGCTGCTTCCAGGATGTTCCCTCCAGGTCCGCAGCCGAGAAATTTCCCTGACTCTCTGACGAGAGCTGTACCAGCTTGTCTCCCTGCAGCTGGTAGAGCAGATGCTTTTTCAGAGAGGGCTGTGCGTAACTCTCCCCGGTATCCTGTGCAATGGTGTCAGCTGTGATGTTTCCGGAAGTGATCTCCAGATTTCTGAACTGCACCCGGTCTCCAACAAGCCGGGTCGCGACATTACGCGCATTCCCATTGTCATTGACAACGGCGGCAAGGTAGATGAAGTCGCCGCTGCCGCCGGAGTTTTCAAGCAGCAGCACCGCGGCATCCTGCTGGCCGTCTCCATTCAGATCACCGTAGGCAATCAGCTCATCGATCAATGTCACAGTTGGCCGGGAGGCACCTCCCTCATCGAAGGGTGCACCGGCATAGTAGCCGTTGTTGAGTTTGACATCTTCTTGATAGATGCCGCTGTAGCTCGATTGCAGAAGCTGCTGCTGGAAGTCACTGGATGTGGCTGCATGTGCGGCGGTAGTGAACAGCAGGAGTCCTGACAGTGTTGTCAGCAGATGTGGTAGTGAACGCATGATCTGATCCTCAATAACCGGGCTCCCTCACCCCAACCATCTCCGGGCGGGAGAGGGAGTAGAACGATCTCTTTAGCGCACGCGGTGGTACTTGACCTCGTTGGAGCGATCGCCATGCTGGTTGGTGTAGAAACCGTTGGAGGTGCGGGTAATATCGAAGACATATGAGCCGATATGCAGTTCGTCATTGTTGATAAACCCGCTAATACGTGTCCCCCCGACTTTCGAAGTAATTTGGCCATCAGATTTGATGGTCATGACGACATCTTTATTATATTGATCGTTGTAGCCCCTGAATTTCCCGACCATCCAGCTTGGCACATAAGAGCTGTGACGTCCGCCATGATAGTTGTCATCCTTGTATTTATCATGCTTGTCTGCTTCATTGGCAAGCGCACCGAGTATGGCGATGCCCGCGATAGCGCCGATCGCTTTACCGACGTCGGAGCTGCTACTGTGCTTCTGATTATATTTGACGGAAAATTTTGCTGCGCAGCCATCATCCACCCAGATGCTGTGACGGTCATAATCCCAGTTTTGACCCTGGCGGCATTTTACCTTGGAAATCTGGCGAGTCAGGCGAACATGGCCGGGGCCGTCCAACCGGCATGATTTGTGGTGATAGTTGTCGCTCTTGCAGGTAATCTGCGTGTCAGCGACTGCTGCAACACTGAACATGGAGGCTGAAGCAACCATGGCGGACAATGAATATTTAACGATAGAGTGCATTCTTGGGTTTCCTGTGTGGGTAAATTGTAACAACTTGATCTTTCCAGCAGCCATCTCATCACTGAGATGAGAATTTTTTTGGAGAGATCAACGCAGTGATTGTAATGATGTATGAAGGTTTTGCAATATGAAATTCAGCTGTTGATGCGATTCCTAACCGTTGTTGCCGGAAAACGTATCGCTGGGGATAAATATCAGCGCAAGAGCTCCGATAGCCGAGATGGCGCTGGAGGTTACTTTGGATATTACAGGATCCGATCCGGTAACAACGTTGACAATAACAACAATGACAGTGAAGATAACCCACACGGCAAGCAGTGTCCACCAGCCGGGCAGTCCCATGTCGCGAATGCGCTTGGCCTCAAGATTGAGGCTGGCGAAAAATACTGCAGCGAAGACGATGCCGATGATAATCATCGCCGGCAGCCCGAACTTCTG
>JAUXDV010000192.1 GCA_030620735.1 Gammaproteobacteria bacterium | reverse complement strand
CAATCTCTATCAAGTTAAGGAAATATAACCATGAAATACTATTTGTTAGCCATTGCATTGATGATTCCCCTGATTGCACATGCAGAAATCGACATCATCACCAAAGAGAGCGCCCATGACGTACAGCAGACCATGGACAAACTCGAGGCGAAATTAAAAGAGAACGATGTTCACATCTTTGCCCGTATCGATCACAAACTGAATGCCACAGAAGTTGGCATGACCCTCGGTGATTCGCAGCTGCTGATTTTCGGTAAGCCGAGCGCAGGCACAAAAATTATGCTGAATGATATGGCAGCCGGTCTGGATCTGCCGATGAAAATCCTGGTGTATACAGCTCCAGATGGAAAAACATGGCTGAAATACCGCAACCCGCAGTGGCTGAAAGAGGATTACGCGCTGGATGAGTGTGTCGTCATTGGAAAGCTGGAAGCCACACTCGACAAACTGACTTCTGCTGTAATCAAATAACGTAATTTCTCAAAAAATCTGTTCATACGTAGGGCGCAATAAGCGACAGCACCGCATGGGAAGGTGCAATGCAACGCGCTGCGCTTATTGCAGAGTCATGCCTTTTAGGAGATTGATCACAATGAATCACTCCCCATTCCATCCCGACAACGAGAGCGCCTACCAGCAGTGGCGCAGGCAGAAGTTGGCGCAGGTTCCTGCTTCTGTTGAGCAGTTGATCGTCGAAGTGAAAGATCTGAAGCAGCCGGCTGCTGCTGAAATCAGCGCCATTGCAGAGCGCTGTGGGCGATCAAATATGGCGGTCTATGCAACGCATGGTGACGTCGATAAGCAGGCATTGATGACATTCGCCGCCTGTTTTGGCCTCAAGCGCCTGGACCGTAACGAGGGGGCGGATGATGTGGGTATCACCGCGTTGACCGTCTCTGATGATGCAGGCTGGCGTAAAACCTACATTCCCTACACCAACCGGGCCATCAGCTGGCATACCGACGGCTATTACAATACCCTGGAGCAGCAGATCCGTGGGTTGGTGCTTCATTGTGAAAGGGCTGCAGAAGAGGGCGGGGAGAATGCATTAATGGATCACGAGCTGGCCTGGCTGCATCTTCGTGATATCAATCCGGATTATATTCGAGCTCTGATGCAGCCTGATGTGATGATGATCCCCGCCAATGAAGTGGATGACAAGATCGTACGGCCGGATCGCACCGGCCCGGTGTTCTCGATCGATCAGCATGGTTATCTGCACATGCGCTATACCGCGCGTCAACGCAATATCCTGTGGAAGGATGATGTGCTGACACAGGAGGCGGTCGCGGCGCTGCAAGAACTGCTGAACTCGGAATCAGCGTGGATCTACCGGGCAACACTGCAGCCTGGCCAGGGGCTGATCTGTAATAATGTGCTGCATGACCGCACGGGCTTCTCGGATTCGGAGCAGCACAGACGGCTGCTCTACAGACTGCGATTCTATGACAGGATGAAATCTGTCGCGTGATCTCTATGCGAGCATTGGTGTAGGAGCGCTCTTCTGACCGCGATGCAGTATCCAGCAGAGCTACAGCAGACTGCGAATGCTTTTGCTGACTTCATCAGCCGAGGCGCCGTGCACCAGTGTAAAGCGCAGCTTGCCGCTCTTATCGATGATGTAGGTGTAGGAGGTGTGATCGACTGAATAGTCGGCCTCTGCATCGGATTTAACAATATTGTAACCGGCGCCATATTTTTTCACAGCTGCATCGATCTCCTCTCTGGAACCTGTGGCGCCGATGATGTTTTTATGAAAATAGCCGGCATAGGTTTTGAGGTGTTGCAGAGTATCGCGTTCAGGGTCAACACTGACAAAGACGGCTTGAACCTGCTGCAGTTCCTCTGCGCTGAGTTCATTCAGGGTGACTGACAACAGCGACAGAGATGTCGGGCAGATGTCCGGGCAAAAGGTGTAGCCGAAGTAGAGCACGACCACCTTGCCACGGTAATTGTTGAGGGTAACGGGGCCATCTGCGGATTGCAGTGAAAATTCACCACCGGTTGGTCCTGCTGTCAGCGTAGACTCGGCATCACTGCCGCCAGGTTCCCAGAACAGCAGCAGCCACACGAGCACAATGACCAGTCCTGCGACAACGACTTGAGTGATTTTGTTGCTCATGGCGCAGCGCTGCTTTTATCGGTGTAGAAACGAAACGGCGCCATTACTGTTCCGTTGTCAGTTTCAAGTAGCAGACGCGCCTCCCACTCCATGCGCTGCAGAATGCATACAGGAAGTGTCGTGCTCCCTTCGAAGCGATTGTTGCTGACTTGCTTCAACTGCGGACGGTTGTAACCCATATTCATGCCGATGCCAACGAAGTCGATTTCGACAGTGGTGACATCTATGCTGTGCGTGCTGACTGTGAGTGACAGCGGTTTCATCAGTGGTATTGAGTGTGGTTCAATCGAGAATTCGATGCTGCCGCCGGACGGCAGTTCAGCATGGCAGGGGCCGCTTCTGAGCTCGCAGTCGGGGTCGCTGGCGGCCAGCAGCGTTACATTTTTCTGGGTTGCATTGTTGAGCTTGTAACCAACCACCGCAGCTATGCCAAATAGAAGCAGGGCGACAATGAGCTTTGTTTTATTCATGTTTCGCTGCGGTGATTGGTGGCGGAGTGGTTATTTTGCAGGAGCTGCGTAGATTTCCATCAGTTTGTTCCACTGATCGTCATTCAGGATGGCGCGCAGGTTTTCGACACACAGTATTTTGGTGCGGATGATCTTCTGCCGGTTATCAAGAATCGTCAGGGTCATCTTGTCGAGCTCGTCTCTGGATGCGCCTTTGAGTACCGCATCATGCAGCTGTTTTTCCGTGCTGATAATGACGCCAACCCACTCCCACACGCGTGGCTGATTGACATCAGACCACTGCTTGAGCGCTTTCATCTGATCGCCGTTCAACGCCAGCTGCTTTGCGTTTTTCTTCACAACTCCCATTAAATTCGGCATCGGGCTGGCATGCTTCATCTGCTTCATGTCGCCCATGGGGCCTTTTTTACCCATTCCCTTTTTCATCATGCCCATGCCGGCAAGAATCTTTTTCACGGGCGCTTTGGCGATCTGTTCTGAGCCGTCGTCGAAGATCAGCTTGATGTCGACAATGTCGCCCAGCTTCAGTTCCCTGGTCAAGCCGATCAGCATGATATGCAGTCCGCCGGGTTTGAGTGCAGTCGTGGAGCCTTTGGCGATATTGATCTTCTCGACTTCGCGCATCTGCATCATGCCGTCTTTATGCACATGCTCGTGCAGTTCCACATTTTTAGCAACATCACTCTCTGCGCGAAGCAGCGAACGGTCGCTGTCACTGTCATTTTTTATCGAGAGGAAGGCGCCGGTTACTTTCTGTCCCGGCGGCATAGCGCGCACATAGGGATCGATAATGCTCATGGTGTCTGCGGCAACGATACCGGATAGAGTCAGGGCTACGGTCATCACAAGCGTGTTCAGAACTGTTTTCAAGATGAATTCTCCAAGGTTTATATGGCAAAGAAGTAACAAATGAATATCCTATATATTTTACCCTAGATGAGTCGCGTGGAATCTTGATTTATGTCACCTGAAGTAGTTCTGGAGGTCGATGACCCAACTGTTACTGAATAGTTGCAAATGTTATTGGTTATTCAAGAGTTGCTTTGATACAGTTAACAGCGTGGGTGTATGGAATATGCAACGATCAACTCAAGGAAGGGTTCACTATGATGACGATATGCAAGGACGCAAAACGGTTGCTGGCGATGCTCTCTGTCGCAGCTCTATTTTACCTCCCTGAAATTCTGGCAGGTGGAAAGCCGGTATTGATGCTGGCGACCAGGTACCATCAGGATGTCGATGTCGGCGATTACTGGGTGAGTGAGAAACTCGACGGGGTGCGCGCCCGCTGGGATGGTAATCATCTTGTTTCCAGGGGAGGGTATCGATTTGCTGCTCCCTCCTGGTTTACTGAAAAATTTCCATCGGCGCCCCTGGATGGTGAGTTGTGGATAGGGCGCGGGCGCTATGATGAGGTTAGCGGCGTTGCCAGGAAAATGACGCCGCATGATGGCTGGAAACAGGTGCGCCTGATGGTGTTCGACCTGCCGCAGCACCAGGGGAGATTCGCCCGGCGTCTGCAGTCGATGCAGCAACTGGTGGAGCAAGCTGGTTCTCCCTATATCGCTGTGATCAATCAGTACCGGGTTGCAGACAATGATGAGTTGATGCAGCGGCTGCAATCCGTGATTGATGCTGGTGGTGAAGGCTTGATGCTG
>JAUXDV010000229.1 GCA_030620735.1 Gammaproteobacteria bacterium | reverse complement strand
CTCCTCGATAAAGGTGCGGGTTTTTACGTCCAGCGGGTTGAGGCGGTACTCGTTGATCAGCATGGTCTGGTGCTGCAGCCACTGCTGCCATGCCTCTTTGGAGACATTGTCGTAGATCTTCTTGCCCATCTCCCCAGGGTAGGTGAGGCGCTCGAGGCCTTCTGCTTCTTTTTTCAGTTTGACGCAATGTACTGTGCGGCTCATGTTTTTTCTCCTCTGTTTTCTTCGATCTCATTGAGCAGTCGCATCACAGGTGCTGCGATGCCGAGTGAATTCAGTTGATCAAGTTTATACCAGACTAGTCTTTCACTATCCATTACTCTGTGTGCAGGTTTAGCAATGTGCAGTAATTGCGGCTGGATATGCAGATGAAAATGGCTGAAGGTGTGGCGTCTCTGCTCCAGTGTATGCATCTGTTGCGGCTGCGCGCCAGTGAGTTGATGACAGGCTGTCTGCCCCTGAGTCTCTATTGCTGCTTCCGGCAGGCTCCACAGACCGGCCCAGATGCCTGTTTGCGGGCGTTTCTCCAGCAGGATGCGGCCTGCTGCATCCCGAATCAGCAGCATTTGAATATGACGATGCGGTAATTTTTTTGCTGTTTTCTTGCCGGGGTAGAGGTGCTGCTGTTGCAGCAAACAGGCCTTGCAGTTGCGCTGCAACGGACACTGTCGGCATTCCGGTTTGCTGCGGCTGCACAGCGTCGCTCCCAGATCCATCATCGCCTGGTTGTAGTCACGTGGACGCGTTGTTGAAGTCAGCTGTTCACTGAGCGACCACAGCTCTGTAAGTACCGAAGATTTACCCGGCCATCCTGCGAGGGCAAAACAACGCGCCAGCACGCGTTTGACATTGCCATCGAGGATAGCTGCCGGCTGCTGCTGCGCCAGCGAGAGGATCGCCCCGGCTGTTGATCTGCCGATACCGGGCAGCGCCTGGAGTTCTTCGATGGTTGCAGGAAAATCTCCCCGGTATTGATCGCAAATGATGCGAGCAGCCTTGTGCAGGTTTCTGGCGCGGCTGTAGTAACCCAGCCCCGACCACAGGCTGAGGACATCATCCTGCTGCGCATTTGCCAGTGTGGTGATATCCGGAAAACGCCGCATGAAGTTTTGGTAGTAATTTTTGACGACGCTGACCTGCGTCTGCTGCAGCATGATTTCCGATATCCACACCCTGTATGAGGTCGGGGTCTGCTGCCATGGAAGATCTTTGCGACCGTGGTGATCAAACCATTCGAGGATTGATTGTTGGAAGGCGATGATTTGTTGTTGGGGGAGTTTTGTTAAGCCTGTCATCAATTCCATCTCCATCAACACGTAGGATGTGCTGAGGTACGAAGCGCATCTGTCGAGATTCGTGAATGATGCGCCTGGCCTACATGGATGTAGGTCAGGGGCGTGAGCAGGACGCGGAAGCTTCGCAAGCTCAGCAGCATCCTACAGGACAAGGCCATCGATCACGTCATTCCCCCGCACGAACATCAAACACTTCGCCTCCACCCCAGTTTTCAGGATAAATGCCACGAGCCACATAATCATGAAAACTTGAATGTGGCCAATCGGCAACCAAATTGACCCAGCCATGCTTGGCCGGATTCCAATGGATGTAATCAACATGGCGATTAAAATCGCCTTGATCTCTCAGCAAATGCTCCCAGAACCGGCGTTGCCACAAACCACGTTCCCTTCGTTTTAGCCGGCTTTGAGAGATTCGCTCCCCCTTCCCGATGGCGCGAGAAAAGTGACCTTTGAGCAAATTCCAACGCATGGAGAAATTTGGATCTCCAGGTGGCAATGTCCAAATGCAGTGGAGATGATCAGGTAAGACCACTACCGCGTCCAATCGAAAAGGATGCTTCTCTTTGGTGTATTGAAAAGCTCGGCGCAACTCATCAATATGAGTGACGAGCAAATGATTATCCTTGCGTTCAGCGAGATTAACTGTAAAAAACCAGGATGCACCCAAGCCATGTGCACGGCGATATTCCGTCATCAAATTTATCCATGTTTGAAAAAATTGTTCTCTCGATCGATGCACCTGGCCTACATGGATGTAGGTCAGGGGCGTGAGCAGGACGCGGAAGCTTCGCAAGCTCAGCAGCATCCTACAAACAAGCAATAGTTTTTAAATCGCATCCTTATCCGTTTCGCCGGTGCGGATGCGCACGACCTTCTCGATCGAGCTGACGAAGATCTTGCCGTCGCCAATCTTGCCGGTGTGGGCTGAATTTTTCACGGTTTCGATGCACTGCTCCAGCTGCTCTTCTGCGATGACAATTTCGATCTTTACCTTGGGCAGAAAATCGACCACGTATTCTGCACCGCGATAGAGTTCTGTATGCCCTTTCTGACGACCGAAGCCCTTCACCTCGGTGACGGTCATGCCGGTAATACCGATATCCGAGAGCGCCTCGCGGACGTTGTCCAGTTTGAAAGGCTTGATGATCACTTCTACTTTTTTCATTGCTGTTTCCTGTAGTGCAGTGCCCCTTTTTCAAGGAGTCATGGCTTTTGTTTATGATTGATGCGTTTCGCCTTGTAGGATGCTGCTGAGGTACGAAGCGCATCGATCGTGTGAATCTCGACAGATGCGCTTCGTACCTCAGCACATCCTACGTGGTCTATGTGGTATCAGACAGCTGATTAAAATCCGCTGGTTATCGGATAGCGTCGGTCGCGTCCGAACGCCCGCCGGGTGATGCGTACACCGGGCGGCGCCTGGCGGCGTTTATATTCATTGTTATCCACCATGCGTGTGATGCGAGTTACTGTCGCCGCATCATAGCCTGCCTGGATGATCTTCTCCACACACTGATCCTGCTCGATATAACGCCGCAGAATCTCGTCGAGGATAGCATAATCCGGCAGGCTGTCGCTATCCACCTGATCAGGCTTGAGTTCTGCCGAGGGCGGCCGCGTAATGACCCGTTCCGGAATCATCTCGCCGCCGCGATTGCGGTATTTCGAAAGGCGATAGACCATGGTTTTCGGCACATCCTTGATCGGTGCAAAGCCGCCGGCCATATCGCCGTAGAGGGTCGCATAGCCTACCGACATCTCGCTTTTATTGCCGGTTGTCAGCAGCATCCTGCCGCTTTTGTTGCTCAGCGCCATGAGAATGATGCCGCGACATCGCGCCTGGATATTCTCCTCGGTGGCATCCTCAGCCAGCCCGGAGAACTCATCTTCCAGCATACCGAGAAATGCTTTGAAAGCCGGCTCAATGGGAATAATGCGGTATTTAACACCAAGCATCTGCGCCTGTTTGGCGGCATCCTCGTTGCTCATATCCGCGGTATAGCGTGACGGCATGAGCACCACCTCGACGCGATCGGCGCCAAGCGCATCAACGGCTATCGCCAGCGTCAGCGCGGAGTCAATCCCGCCCGAAAGCCCCAGCACCACACCTTTGAATCCATTTTTTAGCACATAGTCCTGCACGCCAAGCACCAGCGCCGCATAGATTTCAGCCTCTGGTGGCTGGTGTTCGATCACTTCCGACGGCTGCGGAGTCGCGCCGTCAAAGCTCACCACGGGCTGCGCCTCACAGAAAAAGCTGCTGCGCATTACCACACGCCCCTCGGCATTCATGACGAA
>JAUXDV010000189.1 GCA_030620735.1 Gammaproteobacteria bacterium | reverse complement strand
TTGCGCCGGTAGAGCCATGGTAAAGGCGATCACAGTGGCGGCAACAGCTGGCAAATGCCGGTAAAAACGAATCTGAAACATGGACTCTCTCCACAAAAAAGATGTGATCATAGCATATTACTTTTTAACGATTCAGCCACTGATTAACTCAATCGGCAGCTCCTGAAAAGTTGCCAAATGAATTCCCCATCTGCGGTTTTTTGATGTTTCCAACTCTCAGGTTCTGGCATAATGGCGGCAACGTCAAATCCCTTACCTGATAAAACCACCCTGACTTGTTGCAATTGACTATATCAATGAATACTATCTGAACTCACTCCATCAACAGGCACACTTAGAGATGAAGAAAAAGCAATCACTCAAGAAAATCACATTTTCTACAGCACTGGCGTGCCTGGTTGGAACTGGTTTCCTTTCGCTGTCCGCTAATGCCTCCTCCGGGAAAATCATTCACGATGCAGAGTATTCCATCATTGAGGCGCAAAACGGCAAAGCGTGGGCCGCCGATGATAAGACAATCGATCAAAAACTTGCGGAAATTCGTAAGAAAAACGGCGGCAAGCCGCCCAACATTGTCTACATCCTGCTCGATGACGTGGGTTTTGGCGAAATCGGCATGGACAATTTAAGCGTTATCCGTGGCTACAAAACACCTCACATGAGCGCCCTGGCGAAACAGGGTATGAGCTTGAACCGCATGTACAGCGAGCCCTCCTGCACACCGACCCGTGTGGCGATGATGACCGGGCGCTATCCAACGCGCACCGGACTGACCGAGGCCAAGGCGACCATGGCCGGTGACGGCTTGGCTGCCGAAGAGGTCACACTTGCCGAGGTTCTCAGGGATGCAGGCTACTTCACTTCCCATGTTGGCAAGTGGCACATGGGCGATATCGAGCAGGCCTATGCCAGCAACCAGGGTTTCATGCATGCCGAGTTCCCCATTCATCAGCAGGGGCAGTTAGCCATCATGGGCAGGGAGATGGAGACAGCAGATATCATTCGCGGCGTGGATCCCGGACGCCAGTCGCAGACATTCACGCTGGACAAGCTGTTCACACCTGATCCCGCCCATATGGTCACAGGCGTCGAACTGCGCGATGGAAAACTCTACGAAGTTGAAATGGAGGCGGGCGAGGTCTGGACACAGAAAAAATATCGGGAGATGAACGAGCGCTACCAGCGGAATGCGCTGCAGCAATTGCGCATGCTTGCCAAACAGGATAAGCCCTTTTTCCTCAATTACTGGCCGCTGTTTCCAATCTCGTTCGTTCAGGAGCATAGAAGCAAGTACAACACCCTCAACGGCGGCACCATGGCCGATATTCTCGTTGAGGTCGATGAGTGGATTGGCCAAATTGTCAAACAAGTGGACGAACTGGGCATTGCCGAAAATACAGTTATCGTGGTGATGGGTGACAACGGCCCCTTCCTGCAGCACGCAGGTCCCAGCGGACAATCCGACCGGATCTATCGCGGCGGTAAAGCCGATCATCTTGAAGGGGGCGTGCGGGTGAACGCCTGGGTGCAATGGAAAGGCGTTATCGAACCGGGAAGCTCTGCCGAGGATATCATTCATGTCAGTGACCTGTTCACGACCTTTGCCCGTTTGGCAAATGCAACAGATGGAATCCCCAGGGACAGGGTGATCGACGGCGTAGACCAGAGCGGTGTGCTGCTGCTGGGTGAAACGCACGGGCGTCGTGACTATGTGCATATCTACGAGGGCCCCACACTCAAGTCGGTGGTCAAGAACAAATACAAGATGCATCTACCTCCTCCTGGATCCAATCCGATCGCCGCACATTTTTTTGATCTCTATCGCGACCCGCGGGAGGAGCGTCCCATCGATTCGATCAAGTACGGCCCATGGGCCGGTGGCCAATTTGTTGGCATGATCAAGCGTCATATGGCGCTCAAACAAAAACACCCGGACAGGCCAGTGACTTACGGCATACCCTACGAAGGCATCGAGAACCTCAGACCTGAAAGCAAGAAGGCTGTGGAGATATTTGTGCTGGGCTTGCCAAAAAAATAGAGCGCTGAACTGAATAATAATCAACTCGACAGGTAACCTCGATGTCTCAAACTGTAATCTCCTCCCGTTTTGCTTGGATCCTCATCGGTCTGTCACTGGCTGCAGGGCTCTTTGGCGTGGTGCTGTTCACCGAACTGGCTCAACTCCTGGATCTTCCCAGTAGCTGGCTCTATGCCGTACACCCCAACCTGGGCTGGATAAGCGTGCTTCTGGTCATTGTCGTGCTCTTCATCCTCTACCTCCATTTTCGGCATCAGCTGCTTGGTCGACGCCAGGTCATCGCTTATGCAGTGGTCATACTGGGAATGGTTTTTGTCACGAACTACTTTGTCCCCTACATCTGGCTTCGAGGGCATCACCACACTGCCGAATTTATCTCCGTGGCGGAAGCCGACGCACTGCTCGAGGAGAGTGACGATGTCTTCGTACTTGAGATCGATGGTGAAGCCAGGGCCTACCCGCGCAACTGGATGATGGTTCCCCATATCGCCGGCGACACGGTGGGCGGAGACGAGGTGGTGATGACATACTGTGCACTGACCAACCTGCCGCAGGCATTCAGCTCTTATATCGATGGCGACAAGGCTAACCTCAAGGTGCTGTCACAGGTCCACAACAACCTGGTGATGGTCGATACCAACAGTGGTGAAATGTATCAACAGATCACCAACACATCTCCCCCCAGCGGCAAGAGTCTCGCTACCCGTCCCGGACAACGGATGCCGTGGCGCTCTTTCAAGACGCTTTACCCTGAAGGGCGCGTGTTTCGCACCGTGGACTCCGGTCTGCTGGGATTGCTGGACAAGATTACCTACAAGTTGTTCATGCTCAGCCTGGATAGCCACTATAACGGCCCCGACCCGCTGTTTCCAACACTGCGCCTGGACGACGATCGACTGCCGATAAAGGAACAGATATGGGGCATTAACCTGGGTGGAGAACAAGTCGCCTATTCACTCAGCTACCTGCAGAAAACCCCCGTACACAACACCATGATCGGCGGTCAGCCTGTTGTCGTGGCGTGGTTCCCGGAATTCGAGACGCTGGGCGTATTCAACCGGCATCTCAATGGGCGCGACATCGAGGTCAGCGAGATCGACGTTTACGGGAATACGCCCGAAGGGAAACTGGAACGGCTGCCTTCATACCCCCACGTATTCTGGATGGTCTGGAGCCACTGGTTCCCCTCGACAAAAATTATGTCTTGATTATCTCCGTGAGCTGCCCGGCGCTGGCGCTAATTTTCGCTTCTGATGGCATCTGATTACATTTTCCTGACTGGCTGGCGCCAACGAGGAGTAGAGCATTGTTTGTTGATCACGTGATTAGATGCACCCTGTTGAAACTGATTGCTGCTGGCTTTGGATTGTTGCTGCTTTCCGCCTGCGCCTCCCGCGGGGCGATCGATAACGCTCAGCTAACTGAAGTCACATCCGCTGCATCCTACTCGGTGAAAACAGCAGCCGGCAGCAGACGCGGCGCCGGAGATGTTTCGTTGATACTCAGCTTCTCAGGCGGTGGAACACGGGCTGCTGCGCTGGCCTACGGGGTGATGAAAGAGCTGCGCATCACTACTGTCATGATCGACGGAAAACCACGCAAGCTGCTCGATGAGGTCGATTTCATCAGCTCCGTCTCCGGCGGCAGTTTTACATCCGCCTACTATGGGGTCTACGGAGACCGCATCTTCGAGGAGTACGAAGATGTCTTTCTCAGGCGCAACTTTCAGGGCCAGCTGATCCGCGGGCTGTTTAATCCGCTGAACTGGTTAGGCAACAAAGGGCGCACAGAAATGGCTGTGAAACTCTACGATAAGGAGGTGTTTCACGGTGCGACCTTTGGTGATATGCAGCAGAAGGGTGGCCCCCTGATCCTCATCAACACATCGGATCTTGGCCACGGGGTGCGCTTTTCATTCGTTCAGGAGTATTTCACACTACTCTGCTCGGACATCTCCTCATTCCCGGTGGCAAAGGCGGTTGCAGCATCGTCCGCGGTCCCCGTGATATTCCCCCCCGTAGTAGTCAAAAACCATAAGAACTGCAAGAGGGGCAAACCTGACTGGCTGTTGGCGGCAGAGAAACGCGCAACCAATGATCCGGTATTGGCCCAGGTCGTCGATGGGTTGCATAGCTACGATAAAGAGAGACGTCAGTTCGCCCACTTTGTCGATGGAGGCATTACGGACAACCTGGGACTGCGCGCCGTCTACGAGATGATTGAAATGGCCGGCGGCGCGAAGAGATTTGT
>JAUXDV010000077.1 GCA_030620735.1 Gammaproteobacteria bacterium | reverse complement strand
AGGTATTAGGTTTTAGGTTGTTAGGTTTTAAGTCTTAAAACCTAAAACCCATTACCTAAATATTTTAAAGGACTCTGCGGGTCTCCATTGTGACGAATCTCAAAATGCAGGACTGCTTTGCCGGAAGATAGGCCCATGGTGGCTATCTGCACACCACGGGCCACCCACTCCCCCTCTGTTACCAGTCGCTTGCGATTGTGTGCGTAAACACTCAGGTAGTTTTTATTGTGTTTGATGATAATGAGCTGACCATAACCTGCCAGCCCATCAGCACTATATACAACCTCTCCCGATTCCGTAGCCGAGATCCCCTCTCCCTCTGCACCACTGATCAAAATTCCTCGCCTGGCCGGGTCCGCTGGCCGATATGACTGGACAACCTTCCCCTTGACCGGCCACTTCCAGCGCAACTCTGCATCAGGAAGAAAAGTGTGACTCTCACTGCTCTTCTCCATTTTTGCCATGACCGACTGCTTGATCTGTTCTGCCTGATTGGCTGTCTCCGTTTGCTGTTGCTGCTTATGTTGCGACATTACGGAATCTGATGCCTGGCTATTGTGTTGCTTAGGCTGTGGCGGCTTCTGTTCGATCCTGACGGAGCTTGATGGCAAGTTGATCTCATCATGCTGCGCACGGGATTTGACAGGCCGGGGGACAGATTCAGCATGCCTTGTTCCAGGAACCACGACCCGGCTTTCATAGAGCGCCTTGTCCTGACGGCTGCTGCAGGCCGACAACATCAACAGGAGAGACAACACTCCCGGCGCCACCGCAGGAAAAATCATATCTCTACTTTCAGTTCAATTTCACCACAATGACAGCTACCGTGATCAATACAACCACTCCCCAGCCGATCCAGTCGATATAGTGACGCAGCTTCGCCTCCATCTTTTCGCCGCCCCAGGCCATCAGCATTGCCACCAGAAAAAAGCGTGCTCCCCGCCCGATAAGAGATGCCAGCACAAACGGTGCGAAGGACATGGCAATGGCGCCGGCCGTGATAGTAAAGACCTTGTAGGGGATCGGTGAGAATCCGGCAAGAAAGATCGCCCAGAAGCCCCACTCGTCAAACCATGACTTTGCGGTCAGATATTTCTCATAATAACGACTCTGCTGCAGCCAGGGTTCGATTACTTCAAACAGCGTCACGCCAATCAGGTAACCGGCAACTCCTCCGGCCACCGAAGCAATCGTTGTCAAAAAAGCGTACCAGAGCGCACGCTTCGGCGTGGCGAGGCTCATTGGAGCCAGCATCACATCCGGCGGAATCGGAAAAAAGGAGGACTCTGCAAAACTCAGGCCGCCAAGATACCAGGGAGCATGCGGATGACGCGACCAGCTCAGAACCTTGTCATAGAGAGAGGAAAACATCGACATTTTTTATATTACCCCACCAAGCAATGGAACAAATGAGACCCTTTCAAGAAACTCTTTTTCATAACCTTCCTCTGTACGTATAACGCGGATTAAAATTTGCTCTTTACTATCGCCAATCGGCATGATGATCACCCCTCCGGGACGCAGCTGTTCCACCAGCGCAAGCGGTATACCTTCAGGCGCCGCGGTCACAATAATGCCGTCATAAGGCGCATACTCCGGCATTCCCATGCCGCCGTCACTGTATCTGAGACGAATATTGCGCAGTTTGAGCTGTCGAAAACGATGGCGGGCCTGGTCACTCAACGCCCTGATGCGTTCAACACTCTGCAGACGCCGCACCAGCCTGGATAAAATCGCCGCCTGGTAACCCGACCCCGTCCCCACCTCCAGAACATGTTGCATCGGCTCTGTTTGCAGCAGCACCTCAGTCATACGCGCCACAATATAGGGCTGCGAAATTGTCTGCCCATGACCTAAGGGAAGCGCCGTATCTTCATAGGCGCGGGAAGCGAGCGCCTCTTCGACAAAGCAGTGACGTGGTATTTCACGCATCACACTCAATACCCGCTGATCCTTTATGCCCTGCTCCTTCAAGCGGCTGATCATGCGATCCCTGGTTCGCTGCGATGTCATGCCGATGCCGCTAAAATCCTGATTCGTCATCTCATCTCCCTCAACCATGCTGCCGTCTGCTGCAGCTGCCGGTGGTTTGTCAGATCAACCTTCAGCGGCGTGACCGAGATGTAACCACTGCGCACAGCATAAAAATCAGTTCCGGGCCCGGCATCCTGCTCGGCGCCGGGAGGACCTACCCAGTAGATCGGATGACCTCGCGGATCTCTCTCTTTATAGACAGGCTCCGCCTTGTGACGATGTCCCAGTCGGGTCGATTGATACCCCCTGATCTCACTCCAGGGCAAATCAGGAACATTTACATTGAGGATCATATCTGTTGTCAGAGATGGATCAGAGAGACGCTGCACCAGTTCCTGCGCGGCCCTGGCTGCGCTCTCAAGGTGTTGTGGAGTAAATGAGTTTATCGAAATGGCCATTGCCGGAAGCCCCAGAAAACGCCCCTCGGTCGCTGCTGCAACTGTGCCGGAATAGAGTACGTCATCCCCCATATTGGCGCCGTTATTGATGCCCGCGACGACCAAATCAGGCTCCTCTTCAAGCAATCCGGTAATGGCGACATGCACACAGTCTGTCGGCGTGCCGTTGACGCTGATAAAGCCATTCTCATGCTGCCTGGTGCGCAGCGGGTTTTCCAGCGTCAGTGAGTTGGAAGCGCCGCTGCGGTCGCGATCCGGAGCAATTACCGTCACCTCGGAAAACTGCTGCAGCGCGTTTGCCAGCGCAGCAATTCCCGGCGACTGATAGCCATCATCATTACTGATCAAGATTTTCATACAGCAGTAGGGTAAAACTAAACCAAAATAGGGTATATTCGGGATGCAATATACTGCAAAACGCGCGTGAGGGCATCCTGTGAGTGACAAAGAGCAACATGAAGAGGAAAAAACTTTCCTCGATGAGATGTCAGGAGTGACACCGCTGCAGGGTAAATCCGCAAAACCATGGAAACAACGCCCCGCTCCACGCCCTTTGCCAAAAACGCCTGAAAGCGAGCAAGATGAGTTTGTCGATCTCCATATCACAACCCATGATTTTCTCGAGTTCCGCCGTGACGGCATTCAGCACAGACTTTTTCAGGATCTGCAGCGGGGTGTCATCAAACCCGAGAGTACGCTTGATCTGCACGGCTTGCGGGTCGCCGAGGCGCGCAAGGAGTTGGCGCAATTTATTCCCTGGTGTGCGCGCAGGGGATTTCGCTGCGTAAGAATTATTCACGGCAAGGGACAGCGTTCCGCCGAACAACAGCCGATCCTCAAACAGAAGATCAATCAATGGCTGCCGCAGCGCAAAGAGGTTCTTGCCTTTGTCTCGGCGCCTCGCCGGGACGGTGGGACAGGTGCAGTTTATGTGCTGTTGTCAATGAAATACCAGGATTGAGAGACGTGTCGCCAGGAACAACTAACGTACCCCATGCCCCCACACAATACTGTTGATAATTGTTCTCATTCGCTTTATAATCCATCTCCTTATCATCCACCTCTTTGGAAATAGAACAAATGCGAATAGCAATTACCATGCTGGTGCTGCTTTTCTCTGCAAGCATTCATACCAGTTGGGCTGACTCCAATGAAGTCAATCTTTACTCAGCTCGCAAAGAAGCGCTCATCAAACCGCTGCTGGAAGAGTTTACCCGGGAGACCGGCATCAAGGTCAACCTGGTTACCGGCAAGGCATCAGCACTGCTCAAGCGGCTGGTTACCGAGGGTCGCAACACACCCGCCGATCTCTTTATCACAACGGATGCCGGACGTCTGCATCGCGCCAGGGAAGCCGGTGTACTGCAACCGGTCTCATCGCAACAGCTGAACTCGGTAGTCCCTGCAAACCTGCGCGATGCGGACGGATACTGGTATGGGCTCTCTCAGCGCGCCCGTCCGCTCTTCTACATCAAGGACAAGGTGGATCCGCAGCAGCTATCGACCTATGAGGCGCTGGCTGACTCTCAATGGAAAGGGCGAATCTGTATCCGCTCTTCCGGCAATATCTACAACCAGTCACTGGTTGCATCCATGATTGCCAACATTGGCGAGACGAAAACAGAGGCGTGGGCAAAAGCTTTCGTCGCTAATTTTGCACGCCCGCCAAAAGGAGGTGACAAGGATCAAATCAAGGCCGCAGTTGCCGGGCTTTGCGATATTGCCATCGCCAACACCTACTACGTTGCCAAAATGCTCACAGGCAAAGATCAGAATTTGAAAAAGGCTGCTGAAGCCGTTGCCGTTTTCTGGCCAAATCAGCATGATCGCGGCGCACACATCAATGTCAGCGGCATCGGTATGACAAGTGCTGCAAAAAACAGGGGGAACGCCGTCACACTCATGGAGTATCTGGTGAGCGAAAAAGCCCAGCAATGGTATGCCGAAGCTAATCAGGAATACCCGGTAAGAGAAGGAATTCCAGCGAGTCCGACACTACAATCGTGGGGAGAGTTCAAGTCCGATGGTGTGGAACTCTCCAAACTGGGAGAGTTAAATGCGGATGCAGTCAGATTAATGGATCGCGCCGGGTGGAAATAATTATCTACCGGATATTCTGACAACAACAAAAATTTACAGCTCTATTGCTGCCAGCACTCCATAATGAGCATTTCTAACAAATCAGCAGATAAATTTTATTTCCCGATTCCCCGTCCATCTCTGTGGGGGAGTTCTATCCTGCTGATTGCGCTGTTGATGGCTCTGCCGATACTGGTGGTCGCCAGCTTCATTTTTCAGCCCGTCAATGACAACTGGCATCACCTGGTCGACACCCTGCTGGCCGACTACGTGACCAATTCATTGCTGCTGCTGGTTGGCGTCTCCGCCGGGGTTCTCAGCATTGGCGTTATCACTGCCTGGCTGACCAGCATGTGTGAATTTCCGGGGCGGCGTCTGCTCTCCTGGGCGCTGCTGTTGCCGATGGCCATTCCAGCCTACATCATCGCCTACACCTACACCGGCATGCTCGATTTTGAAGGGCCGCTGCAAACACAACTGCGCGACTGGTTTGGCTGGAGCTATGGAGACTACTGGTTTCCGGAAGTGCGTTCGCTCGGCGGCGCGGCGATGATGCTGTCACTGGTGCTCTACCCCTATGTCTACATGATGGCGCGTGCAGCCTTTCTGGAACAATCCCTGTGTGTGCTGGAGGTGAGCCGCACCCTGGGCAATACACCATTTGCCGGTTTTATTCGTGTCGCACTGCCGCTTGCGCGTCCCGCCATCGTCACAGGTCTCTCCCTGGCGCTGATGGAGACCCTGGCCGATTACGGCACGGTGCAATATTTTGGCATCAGCACCTTCACCACCGGAATTTTTCGTATCTGGTATGGTATGGGCGACAGCGGTACTGCGGCACAACTTTCTGCGATGCTGCTGGCATTTGTATTCGCCCTGATCCTGCTCGAACGCTGGTCACGCCAGCGCGCCAGGTTCCACCATACCAGCAACAAATACTCCAGCATCCATCGTTTTCAACTTAGCGGCGGCAAGGCGTGGCTGGCAATGGTTGCCTGCACATTACCGGTGCTGTTCGGCTTCGCATTGCCGGCATTGCAGTTGCTGCAGTGGACGCTCTTCTCTGCAGAAAACAGGCTCGACAGCTCTTTTGCAGTGCTTGCATTCAACAGCGTGATGCTCGCCAGCCTGACCGCCGTCATTGCCGTCGCGCTGGCGCTGCTGCTGGTGTACGGCAAACGCCTGCACAACACGGCGCTGGTCAACAGCAGCGTACGTATCGCGGCGCTGGGTTATGCCGTCCCCGGAACAGTGATTGCCGTCGGTGTTTTACTGCCGCTTGCATGGATCGACAACACCTTTGACAGCTGGATGCGCAGCACATTTCAAGTCTCCAGCGGGCTGCTGCTCTCCGGAACCCTGTTTGCACTGATCTTCGCCTACACCGTGCGTTTTTTATCCGTTTCTATCCAGGCGGTCGAATCCGGCCTTGGCAAGATCAACCACTCGCTTGATGATGCAGGCCGATCGCTGGGGCTGTCACCGATGAAGGTGTTGAGGAGCATCCATCTGCCAATGATGAAAGGTACGCTGCTGACTGCACTGCTGCTGGTATTCGTTGACGTTCTCAAGGAGTTGCCGGCGACGCTGATTCTGCGCCCGTTTAATTTCAACACACTTGCTGTGCGCGCCTATGAGATGGCGGCTGATGAACGTCTCGCCGATGCCGGCGCACCGGCATTGATGATTGTGTTAACAGGCATCATTCCGGTGCTGATATTGAATCGGGCAATCAATCGCTCCCGCGCCGGAGGAGGAAAGTCATGAGCAATCTGCTCGAGGTTGAACAGCTCTGCGTCGCCTACGGCGGCAATACCGTAGTCCATGATGTATCGCTCTCATTAGCCAGTGGAGAGATCGGCTGTCTGCTGGGCCCCAGCGGCTGTGGCAAAACCACGCTGCTGCGCGCTATAGTCGGCTTTGAGCCCTTAAAGCGGGGAAATATCCTGCTTGGTGGAAAGAGGGTCAGCTCAGCGGGCTTCACCACCCCTCCAGAGAAGCGCCAGGTCGGCATGGTCTTTCAGGACTTCGCCCTGTTTCCGCACCTGACTGTTGCTGACAATATCGGCTTTGGCATTCGCCAGCAGAAAGGCGTTCACAGAAAACAGCGCATCGATGAACTGCTGGCTCTTATCGGCCTTCCTGAATTCCACAACCGCTACCCGCATGAACTCTCCGGCGGACAGCAGCAGCGTATTGCCCTCGCCCGCGCACTGGCGCCAAAACCCCAACTACTCTTGATGGACGAGCCCTTCTCCAGCATGGATGTGGAACTGCGGGAAGATCTAGCCAGAGAGGTCAGAGGAATTCTGAAGAGTGAAAATATTACCGCCATTCTGGTCACCCACGACCAGCATGAAGCCTTTGCCATGGCGGACAATATTGGTGTCATGCAGCACGGCAGGCTGCTGCAATGGGATAGCGGCTACAACCTTTATCACCGCCCAGGCACCCCTTTTGTTGCAGACTTTATCGGCCAGGGAGTGTTTCTGAATGGCGAGGTAATCGACAACCGGCATGTCCGCACTGAACTGGCCATCCTCGAAGGCGCCATTCCCGATGGCTGCAAAGCGGGATCTCCTGTGCTGGTTCTGGTTCGCCCGGACGATATCATCCACGATGACGACAGCAGTCGTACTGCCATTATCAAGGAGCGCGCCTTTCGCGGCGCCAGCTACCTCTATACCCTGTTGCTTCCCGGCGGCGCCGAAATCTTGTCGCTGGTCCCGTCGCATCACAATCATGCCATCGGCGAAGAGTTGGGGATCTCACTGGAGATCGACCACCTGGTCATCTTTCCACGCGATAACCCCCCTGCTCTATAGGTCCTCAATCACCCTGCTTGCTTGCCGTCATTGCGAGGGAGCCTAAGCGACTGCGGCAATCTCGTTGATATCAGATATAGCTTCGTTACATTCACTCGCTTTGCACAGTGTAATCAGCTCAGTTATGATGCGAACATAAGCTGATATCAGGATTCATCGTGGAACCCGGCGCCTTTTCAGAAAATTACAGTGTTGGCGAGGAGATAGCGCATGCCGTCACCCATGGCATTGGCATCCCGCTGAGCATAGCTGCACTGGCCATACTGGTGGCCTTCTCCGCCCTCTACGGCGACGCCTGGCATGTGACCAGCACTGCCATCTATGGCGCTACTCTGATTCTGCTCTACACAGCCTCGACCCTCTATCACAGCATCTCTCATACAGGCGCCAGGATCATTCTGCAACGACTGGACCATGTCGCCATATTCCTTCTCATTGCAGGCACCTACACACCCTTTACGCTGGTCTCATTGCGCGATTCCTGGGGCTGGCTGCTGTTCGCCATGGTCTGGGGTATCGCCATCCTGGGTATTTACATAGAGCTCCGGGGCAGCAGCAAACTGCGCCGCTGGTCGCTGGCTCTCTACCTGGGCATGGGCTGGCTGGTGGTGATCGCCATCAAACCCATGCTGGCGAACGTGGAAACCGGTGGGCTGCTGTTGCTGTTGGCCGGGGGATTGAGTTACACCCTGGGCGCCATTTTCTATGCCTGGGAACGCCTCTCCTACAACCATGCTATCTGGCATGTTTTCGTGCTGGCAGGCAGCATACTGCATTTCTTCTCGATACTCTTCTACGTCGTTCCTGACGCACCAGCGGCATAATCTGCATCTCCGACATGCTCCTAGAATCCTTGATTCACTAAAATGCCTGCAAATGAGTCAAGTTTTAATAGAATCTCTCGCTAAGAACGCAAAGGACGCAAAGGTTT